>NZ_JBKGHJ010000227.1:0-13273 GCF_046520365.1 Corallococcus sp. 4LFB | reverse complement strand
CGCTTCACCCGCCGGGGGCCCGGGCTGCTCGCGGCGCGGGCCCGGACCTGTTCCTTGCGCTCCAGCGTCGCGAGCCGCTTCTCGAAGCGCTCCAGGGTGAGGGCGAAGTACTCGGCCTTCTGGAGCGTGTTGCGGTTGCCCTCGGCGCGGCGGGAGCGCGAGGGCGGCTCCTTGCGAAGCGCCTCCCGGCCCTGCCGCCGCGCCGCGTCCTGGTACTTCTCCATCAGGCGGCGCGTGCGCGCGATGCGTGCGCGCAGCTCCCGGGGCGTGAGCTCGGACAGGTTGCGTGGGGCGCTGGACAGGACGAGCTGGGCTTCGCGCTCGGTGAGCAATGACATCCGTTTCGACGGCAGTGTGCGCATGGACTTCCCCCTCATGGGATTGCGTGGCGGAACATCCACACCTTCCATCCGCCGGCAAACCGCTCCCGGAGGCAGGGGCGGGTGGCCTGCCGGATGTTGCACCCTCCTGATGGGATGCCCAGTTCCTCCTTCAGGCGGCTTCCATGTTGACCTCGTTTCATTCGCGCGCGCAGGCGGAGTTCCATCCCGCTCCCTCCATCGAACCCCCGGAGGAGGCGAAGCTCACCGTGTCGTCCTCCCTCCCCGCCAGCGCCGGCGGCATCGGCTCGTTCGTGGGGGAGGATGAAGGGTTGAAGGACCCCCACTTCGACCGCGCGTTCCTGAAGGCGGCCGGCTTCGAGGGCAAGGCCGGTCATCGGCAATGACCAAGCGCTCATCGAGCAGGTGAAGGACTCCGGGGAGCGGACCGGCGACACCGTGTGGCAGCTGCCGCTGGACCGGCGCCTGCGCCCGGAGCTGGAGTCGGAGGTGGCGGACCTGAAGAACGTGGGCGCACATCGACATGGCGGGGACGGCGCGCGCCGAGCGCGACCACGCGTGGCGCAGCAAGGGGGCCACGGGCTACGGCACACGCCTGCTCATCGACTTCCTGGTGGGCTTCACGCCCACGCGGGAGAGCCGTCACGGAAGAGACGCCCCCTTTCAGTCCGGGAGCCAGTCCGCGCGCCCCCGCTCCACCCGCGTGCGGTGCTCACCCTGGAAGGTGGCCCGCACGCGCTCCGCCCAGCAGGGCCAGTCCGCCCAGCAGCAGCCAGGAGGGCTGGCGGAGGAACCTGCGCAGGCGGCGGACCCTGCGCGGGAAGGGAGGGACACGGGAGGCCCGGTGGGACGCGCCCTCCGGGGAGGAGGGCTGTCCTCCGGGCCACCCTGGGGCCCTACGTCACTGCACGGGCGCGCACTTCGCGGGGCCGAGCGTGGCCTGGAAGTACGGCGTGTAGAGGTCCGGCGCGAGCGTGAAGTTGCAGGTGTTCACCGCGTCCGGCGCCAGGCCCTGGTGCGCCTGCATGTAGCGCGCGACGTAGTCCCGCACGCCGTCCGCGGAGGACCACAGCAGGCGGCCCTCCTTGAACATGCTGTACCCGCCGCCGCCACCGCCGCGGTAGTTGTTGACGGCGATGCGGAAGAGCTGGTCGTCGCGCACGTCCTGGTCCTGGAAGCGCAGGTGCGTGAGGCGGGAGCCCGCGGGCTTCGTCAGGTCGTAGCCGTAGTCGATGCGCGAGTAGAGGTCCCAGTTGTAGTCCGCGACGACGGGCATGGTGGCCTTCGCGTCCGCGGGCTTCGCGGGCAGGTTCGCCGCGTCCAGCTGCTTGAAGTACAGCGTGTTCATCTCCAGCGCGCGCCGGAGGATGGAGCCGTTGATCTCCATCACGTACAGCGTGTTGTCGTAGATGTAGACGCTGTAGGCGTCGCGCAGGGTGACGTCCCCGGCAGGCAGCGCGACGTCGTTGGAGAACAGGGCGGTGGCGGACAGGTCCACGGGGAAGCCGGCCTCCTTGGCGGCCTCCTCCTGCACCAGGTTGAGCAGGTCCCCCAGGGCGCTGTCCACGTAGCGTCCGGGGAAGCCGCCCGTGAAGGCCGCGGTGGTGCTGCCAATCTTCTGGTTCACGTAGGCCACCGTGGTGTCGTGGTAGGCCTGGGTGAGCTGCTTGACGGTGGCGTCCTCCGCCACCGTGTCGTCCACCGCGTGGAGCAGCGAGTCGTGCGCGTCCACGCCCCAGCGCTCGCCGTTCCAGGTGACGTTGAGCTGCACGTCGGCCAGGTGGCTGCCCCAGCGGTTGGGCTGCGTGAGGAGGACCTCGCGGCCCTGCGCGTTCTTCAGCAGCATCTTCGGGATGGGCTGGTGGGTGTGGCCGGTGAGGAGCACGTCCACGTCCGCCACCTGCTGGGCAATCTGCACCGCCTCGTTCTCACCGGCGATGTTGCCCCGGTCCGTCCACTTCGTGGGGTCCGCGTAGTCCGCGAGCCACGACTCCGGGCTGCTCGCGCTGCCGGTGGGCTGCTTGTCCGGGCCGCTGTGGATGGCCACCACGACCACGTCCGCGCCGGCCTGCTTCATCTTCGGCACGTAGACCTTCGCGGTCTCCAGCGGGTCATCGAAGCGCAGCCCGGTGATGTTGTCCTTGCGCTCCCACGTCGCCACGCCCGGCGTCACCAGGCCGAGGATGCCGACCTTCACGTCGCACACCGTGGTGAGGATGTACGGGGTGAAGGCCTCGGAGCCGTCCGCGGTCTTGCGCACGTTGGCGCCCAGGAGGGGGAAGTTCGCCTCGCCCTTGAACTTATTGAGGACGTCCTGGCCGTAGTTGAACTCGTGGTTGCCCAGGGCCATGGCGGCGTAGCCCAGCTCGTTCATGGCGGTGGCCATGGGGTGCTTGGGCGCGTTGTCCACCACGGCGTAGTAGGTGCCCAGCGGCGAGCCCTGGATGGTGTCGCCGGTGTCGACGAGCAGCGTGCAGTCCGGGTTCTTCGCGCGCTCCTGCTTGATGAGCGTGGCCACCCTGGAGAGGCCGCGCTTCGCGTCCGGCTTCCCGGTGAAGTAGTCCCACGGAAAGATATTGGTGTGCAGGTCGCTGGTCTGCAGCAGCGTCAGCGTGCGCGGCGAGGTGTCCACCGGGGTGGGGGTGGGCGGTGGATCGTCATTGGAATCACAAGCGGTCAGCAGCGAGCTGGCGCCCACGACACAGAGCGTGCCGGTGCGCAGCGCGCGCAACAGGAAGGAGGAGCGGTTCAAGAGGCCTCGACCTTGAGCCTTGCCGGAAGGGAATCTTCCGCAGGGGCGCGCACACTACAGGGTCTGTCTGACATTCACCTTGGATATGATTGCTCAATCCTCGTCAGCGGTTGGATAGGCGGAGACGGCCAGGGCGATGCCCTGGTCCGCGAACCACCGGACGTCGTCGGGCGGGAAGTGGATGGCGCTGGCGAAGTGCAGGGCGCTTCCGACGAACAGGCCGAAGTCCACGACGCAGGGGACGGACAGCTGCCGCAGCTCCATGAGCAGGGGGGCCAGCACCTCCAGTTGCCGCCGGGCCGCGGCGACGGGGCCGTGCAGCGTGCCCTCCCCGTCCTCCACCAGCGTGAGGTTGAAGCCAGAGGTGGAATGTCTGCCCTGGAGCCGCTGCTCCCCTTGAAGCCAGACGGCGTTGGGGTGGCAGTCCGGGAAGCGGTCCAGGACGGATGCCACATCGAACTCCGGGGCCTGGGCCCGTAGGACTGCCACCGTCATGCGCACGCTCCGTTCCATGCCGCCCGCGCCTGCCATGGCAGGGCAGGCCCTGGGGGTTCATATCCCAGCCGGGGCTGGGGCGGCGTCGCGGGTGTTCCGCCACTGTTCAGGGGCACGGCCCGGGTGGCCCCTGCCCGCCGCCCTCCCCGCGCGATTGCATCCGGAGGACCGGCTCCTACCTTTTGCTGAACCCCTACCCCAGGCCAAGAGACACGCCATGATTTCGACAGACACGACTCCGCGGACGAGTGAAGCGCCCAGGACGGGATGGGGAAGCAGCACCCGGGCGGAGCCGGGCCTGCTCATCGAGGACCATGCGCTCCTGGGGGACCTGTACACCGCCGCGCTCGTGGCCCGGGATGGCTCCGTCGACTTTCTCTGCCTCCCGGATTTCGACTCGGAAGCCTGCTTCACGTCGCTGCTGGGGACCCCCGACAACGGCCGGTGGAAGGTCGCCCCGAAGGCGGCCGTGCGCGAGGTGCGGCGCCGCTACCGGGGCAAGACCCTCATCCTGGAGACGGAGTTCGTGACGGACGAGGGCGCGGTGCGCGTCGTGGACTTCATGCCCATCCGCAAGGACAACCCCCACCTGGTGCGCTGGGTGGAGGGGCTCCGGGGCACGGTGGCGATGCGCTCCGAGCTGCGCCCCCGGTTCGCCAACGGCTTCACCCTGCCCCTCATCGCGAGGAGGGACGGCGCCTCCGCCGCCATCGCCGGGCCGGACGCGGTGTTCCTGCGCGGCGGCACCGGCCAGCAGCCGCCGCCCTTCGAGGCGGAGTTCACGGTGCAGGCCGGCCAGCGGATCCCCTTCGTGCTCTCCTGGGCCCGCCCCTACGACGGCGTCCCCGCGGCGCTGGACCCGGAGGCCGCCCTGCGTGAGACGGAGGCCTACTGGGAGGACTGGGCCTCGCGGCTGCGCCTGCCCCCGCGGCACCAGGACGTGGTCACCCGCTCGCTGCTCACCCTCAAGGCGTGCAGCTACCAACCGTCGGGAGCGCTGGTCGCCGCGCCCACGTTCGGGCTTCCGGAGACCCCGGGCGGCGAGCGCAACTGGGACTACCGGTTCTGCTGGATTCGCGACTCGGTGCTGACGCTGAGCGCGCTCATGCGCGCGGACCTCACGGACGAAGCGGGCAGGTTCGGGAACTGGCTGGAGGACGCCATCGGGGGCGCCATGGACCAGCTGCAGATCATGTACGGCATCCGGGGCGAGCGCCGCCTCACCGAGGTCAGCCTGGACTGGCTGGGAGGCTACGAGGGGGCCCGGCCCGTGCGCATCGGCAACGGGGCCTACACGCAGTTCCAACTGGACGTGCTCGGCGAGTTCGCCGCGGTCCTCTACATCCATGCGCAGCAGCTGGGCATGCCGACGCCGCGCGGACAGCAGGCGCTCAAGACGCTCGCGACCCGCGTGTCCGAGGTCTGGGCGGAGCCGGACCACGGCATCTGGGAGATGCGCGGCCCGAAGCACTCGTTCACCGCCTCCAAGGTGTCGGCGTGGATCGTCATCGAGTGCTGGGTGCGGACCATCGAGCAGTACGGCCTGGAGGAGGACAAGGCCCCGTGGGTGAAGCTGCGGCAGACCATCCACGACGAGGTGTGCAGCAAGGGCTACGACGCCCAGCGGGGGACCTTCACGCAGTACTACGGCTCCAAGGGCGTGGACGCGAGCCTGCTCATCATCGCGCTGAGCGGGTTCCTCCCGCCGGAGGACCCGCGCATCGCCGGGACGGTGCGGGCCATCGAGGAGGAGCTGATGCCGGAGGGGCTGGTGCTGCGCTACCGGACGGAGGAGAGCGTTGACGGCCTGTCGGGCCAGGAGGGCGCCTTCCTCGCCTGCTCCTTCTGGCTCGCGAACACCTACCACCTGCTGGGGCGCACCGAGGACGCGCGGAAGCTCTTCACCCAATTGGTGGGGCTCTGCAACGACGTGGGGCTGCTCGCCGAGGAGTACCTGCCCGGGGAACACCGGATGATTGGCAACTTCCCCCAGGCGTTCAGCCACCTGGCGCTCGTGAACAGCGCCTACTTCCTGGACGAAGGGAGCAGGGCGACGATGTATTCCTAGCCGTGTCGCTTCCGTGGCGCCCCTTCCCGCCGCCTGGCTTTGTCAGGCGGCGCGGGCCGGGGCGTCCCTGGGGGCGCGGACGCTCCGGCGTCCCGGCCGCGGCTGCTGACCCGAGGTCTCGAATCCATCGCTCACGTCCCCCGGGCTGAAATCCGCCCGGGTCAGATTCCGAGAAGGTCATGCAGCCGAAACTCAACCGGCTCCTGCGGGCGCTTGCCCGCGAGGGGCTCGATGTTGCTTACGACGGTCGTGTCTACACGGTCCGCCTCCAGGCGGATCCCCATGCGCCCCCCGCGGAGGTCCTGCTCCCGCCGGACCTGCCCGTGGAGGGCAAGGCGCTTCAACAGCTCGCGGCGCTCGCCGCGCTCCATCATCCGGCGGGCGGGCGCGTGAAGCAGGTGCGCGCGACGCCGGACTTCCATCCGGGTGACTCCGGGGTGGCCATCGGGTCGGTGGTCCACACGGAGGGCCTGGTGGTGCCCGGTGCCGTGGGCACGGACATCAACTGCGGCATGCGCCTGCACGTCGCGGACATCCCCGTGGACGCCTTCCTCGCCCGCCGCGACGCCTTCGTCGAGCGGATGAAGGGGCACTGCTTCTTCGGCACGCGCGACGTCGCCCAGGGCTCGCGCGCGCTGGAGGCGCTGCTGCGCGACGGCCTGCCCGGCTGGCTCCAGGAGACGGCGGCGCAGCCGCTGGGCATGGCCGCCCGTGCGGAGCTGGACCAGCTGGACCGCGAGTCCGCGCGCGTCCACCTGGGCGGTGCGCTGGAAGGCGACCCGGCCTGGGCGCCCACCGGGCTGCGGCGCGAGGGCGTGGTGCGAGACCCCGGGCTGGCCACCATTGGCGGAGGCAACCACTTCGTCGAGGTGCAGCGCGTGGAGGCCGTGGTGGACCGGGCGCGCGCGTGGGCCTGGGGGGTGCGTGAGGGGCAGCTCGCGTTCATGGTGCACTCCGGCTCGCGGGACATGGGCAAGCACGTGGGGCGCGCGTGGCAGGAGCGGGCGCGGGCCGCGTGGCCCACGGGGGCTCCGCATCCGGCGAGCGGCATCTTCCCGCTCGCGGACCCGGCGATGGTGCGCGAGTACCTGCGGGCCGAGGCCACCGCGGCCAACTACGCCTTCCTCAACCGGCTGCTGCTCGCGGAGCTGGTGCGGCAGACGCTGCGGGAGCTGTTCGGGGACGTGGAGGCGCCGCTCGTCTACGACGTGCCCCACAACATCACCCTGCCCTGGGAAGGCGGCTGGCTGGCGCGCAAGGGCGCCTGCCCGGCCGAGGAGGACCAGCCGGTCATCATCCCCGGCTCCATGGGGGCGACGTCCTACCTGATGCGGGGCCTGGGTAACGCGAAGGCCCTGGCGTCGGCCTCGCATGGGGCGGGCCGGGCGCACTCGCGCTTCTCCATGTCGCGGGGTGGCGCGAAGCACCGCGAGGAGGACCTGGGGCTGACGGGGGTGGACTGCATCGCGCTGCGGGCCGAGCGCCGCATCGAGGAGGCCCCCGCCGCCTACAAGCCCATTGGCCCGGTCATCGCCTCCCAGGTGGACGCCGACATCGTCCGGGAGGTGGCCCGGCTCAAGCCGCTGATGACCTTCAAGGCGTGAGAGGCATTCCCGTCATGGCCAGCTCACCCCCGCCGAGGGCCGCTTCATCCCACGCTGAGAGGCATTGGCGGCAGAGGCATGTTGGCTGTCCATGAAGCCCGGTACTCCTGGGCGCGTCTTCCACCCGCGTCCAGGAGTCACCCATGTTGAATCGCTTCGTGTCCTACGTCGTGCCGGCGGCCGCGCTGTTGCTGGGAGCCTGCGGCGGCCCTGAGACCCTCGAGTCGTCGGAGGGCGCGGAGCAGCCGTCCGTGGCCACCACGGAGCAGGGCCTGACCTCCGTCACCATCAACGACTTCCCGCTGGCCTTCTACGTCCCGCCCCGCACGAGCGGTGACGCGGACTTCGCCGGTCACGGGCCGACGATGACCCTCAACTTCGAGTACGAGGTGCGCAACTCCAACGAGCTGTGGGTCGGCATGTTCATCTGGGGCGACGAAACGAGCGGAGGCGACACCCATGTCTTCGGGGGCCGGTGGCACCACATCGCCACCACCGCGACGCCCATCCTGAGCGTCACGCCGGCTCCGTGGCCCGTCGCGGACTACTGGAAGGGCGCCGAGTTCACCTTCAGCTACACGGACACGGGGCACGCGGCGGACGTGTTCGGGTTCCCGCAGGTCGCCGGGAACACGCGCATCGTGCAGAGCATCAACTGCGTGGGTGACACCTCGGGCAACGAGGCAGGAACGACCACCGGCTGCTCGGCCGTGCTGCACGACCTGACCATCACCTTCTGATGCCACGCGTGACCGCGGCATGACGCAGGGCGTCCGGGATGGGGGGGCCGGACGCCCCGCGGATTGGCTCGCGCGGCAATGGCTGCCCCGTTAGCTTGCGCGCCCATGTACTTCGAGACCTTTTCGCAGATGAAGAAGCAGCTCGGGCAGCTCGACAAGTGGCTGGAGGCGGCCGCGGGCTATGCCAAGGCGAAGTCCTTCGACCCGAACGTCTACTTGATCTCCCGCCTGGCGCCGGACCAGTTTCCGTTCGTCAAGCAGGTGCAGATCGCCTGTGACGCCGCGAAGCTGGGGGCCTCGAGGTTGACGGGCAAGGCCGCGCCGTCGAACCCGGACACGGAGCAGACGCTGGAAGAGCTGCGGGCCCGCGTCCAGTCGACCATCGCCTACCTGGACACGTTCACCGGGAAGGACTTCGAGGGCGCGGCCAGCCGCGTCATCACCAATCCCCGGTGGGAGGGCAAGGTGATGAGCGGCGCGGACAACTTCCAGGAGCACATCCTCCCGAACTTCTATTTCCACCTCACCCACGCGTACGCGCTCCTCCGGCACAACGGCGTCAACCTGGGCAAGCTGGACTACCTGGGGACGCTGAGCCTCCGCGCGCCGTGAGGCCGCCGCCTGCCGCCTCCGCAAGCGACAGCGCCCACAGCGGGAAGATGCGCAGGTAGGCGTCGTAGTGGATGGCGCAGGTGCGGTTGAACACGCCGGCCAGGGGCTCCCGGGGCCACTGGCCGCGCGGCCCCTGCCTCGCACGGAGCCACGCCACGCCCGGCGCGCGGCGTCGCTGTCCGCGCCGCCCGCGGCCACCAGTGACAGCAGGGCCCAGGACGTCGTCACCGCGTGGCCGGTGCACCCCTCCACCCAGCGGCGCTCACGGCAGCCCTGGACGGTTTCACTCCACGCGCCGTCCTCGCGCTGGTGGGCTCCAGGAACGCGACCGCCCCGCGCAGCGCGGGGTCCGAGGCCTTCGCGCCCGCGGCCACCAGGCCGGTGACGCCGAACCACGTGCCATAGCTGAAGCACACGCCCCAGGACCCCTCCCAGCTTCCGTCCGGACGCTGCTGGCGGCGCAGGAAGTCCGCGCCCCGCGCGATGGCCCGGCCCACCGGCGCCTCCGGGTGCGCCTTGCGCCACGCGGCCAGCGCCTGCACGCAGGCCGACGTGCACTCCACGTAGCTGGGGTCCACCATGATGCCGGCGAACACGTCCGAGGGGTTGAACCGCTCCAGCCAGCGCGGCCCCCGCTGGCGCTCGTAGGTGGCCCAGCCGCCGTCCCGGTTCTGCAAGGACAGGATGAACGCCACGGCCTGCTCCAGGCGCTCCCGCGGCACGCGGTTGAGCCCCAGCGGCTCCAACAACAGACATGCCTTCAGCGCCTCCGCCGTGCAATCGCTGATGGGCCAGCCGTGCGCGCGCGTGCTGAAGGGCCACCCGCCCCGGCTCGGGTGCCGGTGGTGGCGCGCGGCGTCCGGTGAGTCCTCCAGCACCTGCTGCGCCTCCAGGAAGCGGCCCGCGCGCTCCAGCGTGTCCCGCGCTCCGGCCGTCGCGCCGGACGCCACCAGCGCCTGCACCGCGAAGGCGGTGTCCCAGAGCTGCGAGGAGTTGTAGCCGTTGAACGTGATGCCCTCCCCCACCGGCTGGAGGTAGTCCGGCAGGCGCTCCAGGTGGGCCCGCACCTCCGGGCCGTCCGGGCGCGCCACGTGCCACACCACCATGTTGAAGACCTTGTTGATGGGCCCGATGCAGACGAAGTGCGTCGCCGCGTCCTCCCCGCGAATCAACGCCAGGGACTCCTCCAGCGCGCGGGCCCGCAGCCGCTTCGAGTGGAAGCGCTCGTACAGCCCCAGCACCCGGTGCACCGCGCGCAGCAACAGGCCATGGGGGGTGTAGGCATCCGTCCCGGCCACCCGGCCGCGCGCCGCCTTCCAGTCCACGTCCGCGTAGGGCTGGGGATACAGCTCGCGCCGCAGCTCGGCCAAGAGCGGCGTCTCCCTGGCGCGGGCGCGGCGGCCGTAGAGCCAGCCCATGGGCAGGTACACCATGCGGCAGTGGCACCAGAGCCGGGACGGGTGGAACGGCAGCGCTCGCGGCAGCAGCCAGGGCTCGGGAGGCACGGGCGCGAGGCCGGCGTAGTCGTAGAGCCCCAGCAGGGCGAGGACGAACTTCCCCCAGGACGCGCTGCCCAGCGGGCCACCGCGCGGAAGGAACCACGCCCGCGCGCGGAGGAGGCCCGGGTCGTCCGCGCCGACGCCCAGCAACCGCTGCGCGACGTAGGTGAGCACCGTCGTGAAGACGAGGCCAGGCGACTCCACGTCCAGCCCCCAGCCGCCGTCCGCGTTCTGGCGGGCGCGCATGGCCGCGACGAGCCCGTCCCGGAGGCGCGCGTCCGGCGAGCGTCCCATCACGTACAGCCCGGCCACGTACACCGGGGCCAGGAAGAGCGGGCCGCTGTAGTCGCCCTTCCAGGAGCCATCCGCCTCCTGCGTCCAGGCCAGCACGTCGCGCGCCCGCTGCGTCAAGGCCGGGCCTCCATGCCGTCCCGGGGCATTCGCGCGCACCGGGCGTAGAGCGCCCGCAGCGCTTCATCCGAGTCCACCCGCTCCTGGGTGAGCCGCATCAGCGCCTCCACCGTCTCCCGGCGGATCTTCACGGGCGCCGGTTCGAGCACCGCGGGGTTGCCCTCCACCGCGTCCAGCGTCGCGACCGCGAAGAAGAGCGGGTAGAGGCAGAACAGCCGCAGGCCGGGCTCCTCGCGGGGAAGGGCCAGGGAGTATTCGAGCGCGACCGCGAGCTCCCGGCGCGCCACCTCCACCAGCTCGTCCATCAGCGCCACCGCCCGCGAGCGCAAGGACGGCAGGGCCAGCGTGGCGGGCGTGAGGCCATGCGCGGCCATGCGGTCCCTGGGCAGCCAGCAGCTTCCCCGGTCCAGGTCCTCGCGCACGTCCTTCAGGATGTTGGTGAGCTGCAGGGCCCGGCCAAAGGCAGGCGCCCGCGGCGTGAGGCTTTCGTGGCGCCAGGCGACCCGGGGTGAGCTGGCGATGAAGAGGCCGGTCAGCATCTCGCCCACGACGCCGGCCACGTAATAGCAATACATGAACGTCGCCTGGAGGTCGGGCAGCCCCATGACCTGCCCGCTCCCGCCGTGCAGCCGCTGCATCTGGTTCATCCCTCCCGTCATGGTGCGCACGCACCGGGCGATGGGCGGGTGCACCCAGGAGGGGAGCGAGGCCAGGGTCTCCAGCACCCGCGGGGTCTCCAGCACCAGCCCGGCCTCCGCGGCGGGCGCCTCGTCCCGCAGGGCGAGCCGCGCCCTTCGCGCGAAGGAACGGGCCTGGGCTTCCCAGCCCGGCGCCAGCGCCACCAGGGCGCCCAGCTCTTCGAGCAGCGCGGTCCGGGAGGGGCCGGGGGCCTCGTCCTCCAGCGTGTCCGCGACGCGGCACAGCAGGTAAGCCACCGTGACCGCGAGGTCCAGGGGCTCCGGCAACAGCGGGATGTTGAGCGCGAACGTCCGGGAAACCCGGGGCAGCTGCGTGCGACAGAATGACGCTCCCTGCTCCTTCATGCCTGCCTCCTCTGCGTGCGGTACCGCGCATCAATGGCTAAGTCGTCAATGCCAGACATGGTGTCTGGGGACCGCGCGGAGGCCACGTGGAGGACGCCGAGGTGGTGATAGCCGGAGGTGGGCCCGCGGGCTGCGCGGTGGCGGCGGCGCTCGCCGAGCTGGGGCTGTCCGTCCTGCTGCTCGACGCGGGCGTGGACCGGCACAGACAGCTCGCGGGCGAGCTGCTCCACCCCGCCGGCATCCGGGACCTGCGCGCGCTGGGCTTCGGGGACGTCGTGGACGGCTGGAAGGCCCAGCCCGTGCGCGGCTTCGCGGTGCGCTTCCATGCCCCTGCCCGCACCCTCGTCCTGCCCTACGGCCAGGGTGTCACCGGGCTGTCGCTCGAGCACGCCACGCTCACCGAGCCCCTGCTGGAGTCGGTGTCGCGGCGGCGCGGCGTCACCGCGCGCGCCCGGGCCCGCGTGACGGCCGTGGAGCACAACGACGGGCGCGGCGTGCGCCTGCGCTACACCCACGCGGGCACCGAGCACACCGTGCGCGCCCGGCTGCTGGTGGCCGCGGACGGGCGCGCGTCGCCCGTGCGGCGGATGCTGGGCATCGCCGAGCACCACACCCGGCTCTCCACCATGCTGGGCGTGACCGTGGACAGCGCCTGCCTGACCCACCCCGGCCACGGCCACCAGTTCGTGGGAGGCGCCGTGCACGCGCTGGCCTACGCCATCCAGCCGGGCCTGGCGCGCGTGATGGTGGACCTGCCCCTGGGCAGCACCATCCAGACGCTGCGGGACAGGCCGGAGCTGCTGCTCGCCCTGCCCTCCAGTCTGAGGCACGCCGTCTGGCGGGCGCTGGAGCAGCGGCCCGCCATGCGCATGGCGTCCAACGACGACTGGCTGGCGGAGACCGTCTGCATGGGCAGCGCCGTGCTCGTCGGCGACGCCGCGGCGTGCTGCCACCCGCTCACCGCGAGCGGCATGGCGTCCTGCTTCCACGACGCCCGCGCCCTCCAGGAGTCGCTGCACCGCCACCCGGGCCTCATCCCCCGCGCGCTGGAGCACTACGCGCACGCGCGGCGGCCGGCCCAGCGCACGCGCGTCGCGCTCGCCTCCGCGCTCTACAGCGCCTTCGCCGGGCAGGACGAGGGCATGCGGGCCTTGCGCATGGGCCTGTTGCACTACTGGGAGCACAGCCCTCGCGGCGCGCGGGCCTCCATGGCGCTGCTCTCCTCCGAGGAGCCCCGCATGCGGGTGATGGCCCGCGAGTACCTGCGCGTCGTCGCGCATGCCTTCGCCGCGATGCTCTCGCCGAGCGGCCCCGGGGGCAGCCTCCGGTCCGCCGCGCCGCTGTTGCGCTCGGCCGGGCCGCCCTTGCGAGGCACGGTGGCGAGCGCGGTGGAACAGGTGGGGAGCTGGCTGCATCGTCGCGTCCGCCGTCCCGTCTACACGCTGGCAGGGCCGCTGGGGCTTCAGCCAGGCCGCGGCCTTCCGCATCCAACCGGTAGCCCCGGCCGCGCCAGTCCACCTGGCGCGACAGCCGCGCGGACAGCGCCACGCCGGCCCCAGCAGCGGAAGGACGGCCGGCACCCAGTAGTGCCGGGGCGCGACGTCCGGCCCGTGGCAGGCCCGCTGGAGCCGCAGCTGGCTCCACACGGAGAAGCCGATGGGCAGCGCCGCCAGGGCCGCGGCCCCCCAGGCCCCGCGCGCCACCGCCG
>NZ_JBKGHJ010000226.1:0-13278 GCF_046520365.1 Corallococcus sp. 4LFB | reverse complement strand
GCCGCGTGGCCACCGCGCAGCCCGCGAGAAGGACCCGCTGGCCGCCGCCTGGGAGCGCCTGCTCTGGGCGGGCTCACGGCTGGCGCGAAGGAGCTGGTCGCGACCTCCGCCGAAATCCTCCGCCAGGGTGAGGCCCAGGCCCCCGCCGCCGTGCGCCAGGAAGCGGCGCGGGTGCTGGGACGGCTGAAGGCGAAGAACGAGGCGCAGGCCCTGCGCACCGCACTGGGGGACCCGGACGCGAACGTGCGCTCCGCCGCCGCGTCGGTGCTGGCCGCGCTGGTGCCGGAGCAGTCCTCGGCCTGGGCGCTGGAGGTGAAGCCCTTCGACCCGGTGGCCCTGGGCCCCACGGGCGCGAAGGTGGCCCCGTCCGCGCTCACGGCCAGCGAGGCCCGCCGGCTCGCGGTCCCCGCGCTCCTGGCGAAGAAGGACCTGGAGCCGCTCAAGTCCGTGGCCGCCGACGCGAAGCCGGAGGTGCGGCAGGATGCCTGGGCCGCGCTGGGCCGGCTGGGTGGAGACGAGGCCGCGGCGCTGCTGAAGACGGCGGCCTTCGACAAGTCGCAGTCGGTGGAGCTGCGCAAGGCGGCCTACCGCGCCCACAAACGTGCACGCCGGGCCGCTGAGCGCGCCCGGAAGGAAGGTCAACCGTCGTGAGCACCGCAACCGCACGTCATCCCGTCGCGCTGAACTACGCCGCGGAAAGCGACGTGGTCGTCACGCCGGACGCCTCGCGCGTGCAGCTGGCCCTGGAGGGCTCGCGCGGCACCGTGGGCGTCAGTGGCCAGGTGAAGGACCCCACCCTCTTCCGCGACGCGCTGGCCGCCGCCTTCGCGGTGCTCTCCAGCGACCTGCGCTACCGGGGCCGCGACCGCACCGCGTACCTCGCGTACCTGATGAAGCAGGGCAAGCGCGCCAGCGCGCAGATCTGGGAAGCGCAGAAGGCCTTCCTCGACAACGCGCTGGAGGGCGAGGAGAAGAAGGACGCTGTCCTGGACCCCGTCCTCACGGTGGATCCGGACCAGGTGTCACTGGAGGTCTTCTCCCGTGACGAGAGCGCCTACGCGCGCCTCGCCTTCGACAACAGCCTCTTCGACAAGCGCGAAGCGGCGCACGGCTCCACCTTCCTGGACGTGCCGCAGGACCTGCCCGCCCGGCTGGACCGCCTGCGCGCCTACGCCCCGGTGACGCTGGAGGCCCACGTCGCCCCCACCGCCAAGGCCGCGCCTACCGGAGAGCCCCGGGCCCCCCGCACGGTGGAGGTCCCCCACGCCTGGCTGCGAGGCTTCCTCCAGGTGCAGTCCGCCGCGACGCTGCCGGCCACCACCTGCTCCATCGCGCCCATCGACCTGTACAACCTGCTCTTCGCGCTGCGCACCCGCCGCTCGAAGAAGGCCCCCCGCGCGCTGCGCTTCGAACTGGTCCCCGGCGCCCCGCCCCGGCTGGTGCTGGAGCCCTGGGAGCAGGTGCTGGAGTGCCACGGCGGCGCGTACACCGGCAGCGCGCCCGCGGTGGTGCGCACCTTCGGCCGTCAGCGCCTCGCCGCGCTCGCGCGCCTGTTGCCCCACGCGAAGAGCGTGCACGTGCAGTTGCTGGGTCCGGGCCTGCCGGTGTTCTGGGTCATCGACCTGGGCGTGGCCACGCTGACGCTGGGGCTCACCGGCTGGACGGAGAGCGGCTGGTCCAGCGCCGCCGCCTTCGACGCGCTGATGCCGCGCGACGTGCCGGAGGGTCTGGCGGAGAAGCTGCGCCTGCGCCTGCGCAAGGACGGCCCCCTCCCCTTCGACGTGCTGACGAAGGACGCGGGAGCCCCGAAGGACCAGGTGCGCGCCGCGCTCCAGCTCGAATGCCTCCGGGGCCGCGTCCTCTTCGACGTGGCGCGCGGCACCTACCGCCCGCGCGAGCTGATGCCCACGCCGGTGGACGAGGCCGCGCTGCGCTACGGCAACGAGCGTGAAGCCCGCGCCCACCGCCTGCTCGGCGACGGCGGCCCGGGCTCCCCCGGCTCCGGAGAAGTGAAGCTCACCCAAGTGCACGACCTCGTCGGCGAGGGCACGCGCATCCAGGGCGAAGTGGTGGACCGCGAGGCGGTGCGCAGCTTCTTCCCCAGCTTCACCATGGACCTGGAGGGCCGCGTGAAGGACGCGGGCTGCGGCTGCCCGCACTTCCGCCGCTCCGGGCTGCGCGAAGGCCCGTGCGAGCACATGCTCGCGCTGCGCCTGGCCTACGCGCGCCGCCGCGCCGAGGAAGAAGCGCTCCGTCAGACGCCGGAAGGCCGCAAGCTCATCCGCGCGGAGACGCGCGCGTACGTGCGCCGCGACCCGGCCACGGGCCTGGAGCAGGTGTATCGCGTGTCGCTGGACGGCAAGGTGGTGGCCCTCACGTGGGGCCCGCGCCTGGGCGACTCGCGCCACCAGCGCCTGTGGTTCGACACGGACACAGAAGCCCGGACGGCGTACTTCAGCCGTTTGGAGAAATTGACCGCGGACGGCTACATCGACGCGGCCTCGACTCTGGTGTAAACCCTCAACCAACGGCCCGGCCGCCGACGGGGCGGCCGGAAGGATGCGGGTGCCGGACGACAACTGAATAGCGAGTAGTCGAGAGAGGTCTGGACTGCATCAGCCTCAGCGCCTCGAGCGCGGGAGCGGCGTTGCGCCGCTCTGGTTGAAATGCTGGACACTCTCCGCAAGGTAGCCTGTTCTTGGCTCTCTCCCTCCGGTGCACTGGTACCCGGGCGGGAAGCGGAACCAACGACGCAGCCGCCGTTTTCCCACCCGGGTACCAGTGCACCGGAGGGGAGAGCCGGTGAGGCTACCGTGCCCCAGGTGAGCTGGTGGTGCCTTCCTGGCCTCCCTCGACTCCTCGCTTCGTCCCGCACCCCATCCTGAGCCGCCGCGCCCGTCGAAGGTGCATCGATGACCGCCAAGCTGGAGTCGTTCGTCCCCGCCGCCCCGCCGCAGGCCGTTGCTGAAACCACGCCCGCCGCCGCTCCCAACACCGCCGCGAAGCGCGAGGCCGCGAAGGCCGCGCACGACGCCCTCCTCGCGCGCTGGAAGGCCATCACCGACGCCGGCGGCACGGATGAATGGGTGCAAGCGCAGCTCGTGTCGAAGGGCGCGCTCGCGGACGAGGTGGACTTCTCCTCGCTGAAGGAGAAGGAGAAGACGGCCTGGAAGGAGAAGAAGAAGGCCGAGGCCGTGGAGCGCCGCGCGCTGGAGCACCAGGCCCACGAAGCGTGGAAGGCCACGCACGTGAACCACCTGGGCGTGGGCATCCACTGGAACGAAGCCGGCGGGCCGGACAAGTTCGACCTGGAGCACCGCGAGGAGCGCGCGCGCCAGAACGGCCTGCCCACGCTGGACTCGGCGGAGGACCTGGCGAAGGCGCTGGGCCTGAGCGTGTCCAAGCTGCGCGGCTTCGCGTTCCACCGCGACGTGGACACGGGCTCCCACTACGTGACGTGGAGCATCCCCAAGCGCACCGGCGGCGAGCGCACCATCACGTCGCCCAAGCCGGAGCTGAAGGAAGCGCAGCGCTGGGTGCTCTCCAACGTCGTGGAGCGGCTGCCCGTGCACGGCGCGGCGCACGGCTTCGTGGCGGGGCGCTCCATCCTCACCAACGCGCTGGCGCACCGGGGCGCGGACGTGCTGGTGAAGGTGGACCTGAAGGACTTCTTCCCCACGGTGACGTGGCGCCGGGTGAAGGGCCTGCTGCGCAAGGGAGGCCTGCCGGAGAACACCTCCACGCTGCTGGCGCTGATGTCCACGGAAGCGCCGCGCGAGCGCATGTCCTTCCGGGGCAAGACGCTGCACGTGGCGAAGGGGCCGCGAGCCCTCCCGCAGGGAGCCCCGACCTCACCGGGCATCACCAACGCGCTGTGCCTGCGCCTGGACAAGCGGCTGTCGGCGCTGTCGCGCAAGCTAGGCTTCACGTACACGCGCTACGCGGACGACCTGACCTTCTCCTGGACGAAGGCGAAGGCGCCCAAGGCCCGCCGCGCGCAGGGAGCCCCGGTGGCGGTGCTGCTGGCGCGAGTGAAGGACGTGGTGGAGGCGGAAGGCTTCACGGTGCACCCGGACAAGACGCGAGTCGCCCGCAGGGCAGCCGTCAGCGCGTCACGGGGCTCGTGGTGAACGAGGCGAAGGAAGGCACGCCCGCCGCGCGAGTCCCCCGCGACGTGGTGCGCCGCCTGCGAGCGGCCATCCACAACCGCCAGAAGGGCAAGCCCGGCCGCGAGGGCGAGTCGCTGGAGCAGCTCAAGGGCATGGCTGCGTTCCTCTACATGACGGATCCGGTGAAGGGCCGCATGTACCTGGAGCAGCTCGCGAAGCTCGAAGCCGCCCCGCCCGCCCAGGCGTAGCCGCCGTTCAGCGGGCCCCCGCCTTGGTCCGCCGTGAAGGCTTCCTCGCCGGAGCCTTCTTCTTCTCCACCGCGGGCGTCGGCGCCACGGCCGGAGCCGGCTCCACGACGGGAGCCGGCTTCAGCGCGGCCTCCGCGAACGCGCGCAGCCGGCGCGGATACTCCTCCGGAGCGGTCGCGGCGAAGTTGCCATGCGACGCGCCAGGGATGCGCCACGTCTGCGCATACGGCGCGACGTGCGCGAACAGCTCATCCAGCAGCGGCTGCCCGGACTCCTCCGTCCCCGCGACGATGAGCAGGGGCCGGGGCTTGATGCGGTCCACCGCATCGATGGTCCGCACCTCATCCAACGCAATCCCCCGCCGCCAGAACGGAACCAGCGCCCCCGTCTGCGTCACGACGCCGAAGCGCCGGAAGTCATAGGCCGCCGCCAGCCACAGCGTGTTGAACGGGGACAGCAGCACCACCGCCGCGACCTGCGGATCCTCCGCCGCCACCTCCGCCACCGCCGCGGAGCCGATGGAGAACCCCAGGGCCCCCACGCGCGCGGGGTCCACGTCCGGCTGCGCCCGCACATACGCCAGCGCCGCGCGCACGTCCTGGCGCTCCTTGTCGCCCCAGGTGGACGTCTCGCCGCCGCTCTGCCCATGCGCACGCAGGTCGAACAGCAGCACCCCGTAGCCCGCGTCGCGCAGCACGCGGGCTCGGGCAGCAGGTCCATGCGCGTCTGCGACAGGCCGTGCACCAGCACCCACGCCGCCTTGTTCCGTGAAGGCACGTACCAGCCGCGCAGCTCCACCCCGTCGTCCGTGCGCAGCGTCACCTCGCGCGCGGAGCCGAAGTCCGCGGGCAGCACCGCCGCCGGCTTCGGGTAGTGGAAGTACTGCTCGGAACGCCACGCCGCGCGGCCGGCCAGCGCCAGCGCCGCCACCAGGACGGGCAGCACCAGCACGCCCAGCACCCGCCCCCACCGGATCCGCTTCAAGAGCCCAGCCATGTCCGCCCCTCTCCGACAGCAAGCGACCAGTACCAGAGGCGGAAGCCCCCGCCCCGGGCTTGTGTTGGCACCCTTCAGACACTTAGACCCTATAGGCGCCAACAGGTCCCTGGTTTACAGTTTAGGCGAACTTTAGCAGCGGCGGCAGAAAGACCGTCCGGGTGAGCAGGCATGACGACGTCGAAGACGGTCTATGACGCGGTGGTGGTGGGTTCGGGCGCCTGTGGCGGTTGGGCGGCCAAGCAGCTGACGGAGGCCGGGCTCCAGGTGCTGGTGCTGGAGGCGGGCCGGAGCGAGAAGGCGGACCGGGCCCTCCACTTGATGCACCGCGTGAAGCAGAAGCTGGGCTACCGCATCGAGTCGGACTCCGGCCGGACCTCGCGCCAGTCCGTGCAGTCCACGAGCTTCGCCTGGCCCTTCCATCCCCACGCCTTCGTGGATGACGTGGACAACCCCTACACGACGCCGGACGACGCGCCGTTCGCCTGGATCCGCGCGCGGCAGGTGGGCGGGCGCACCGGCGTGAGGAGCCACGGCCGCCAGTTCTACCGGCTGTCCGACTTCAACTTCCAAGCGGGCAGCCTGGACGGCTTGAGCCCGGACTGGCCGTTGACGCTCGCGGAGCTGGCGCCGTCCTACGAAGTCGTGGAGCGGTGGATGGGGCTGCGCGGCAACTCGGACGGCGTGGACACGCTGCCGGACTCCGTCTTCTCCGCCCCCGCGCCGCTGTCTCCCGGCGAGGTCCGCCTGCGCGAGAAGGTGAAGGCCCGCTGGCCCCAGCGCCACGTCGTCGCCCGGCGCACCTCGAACGCGCCGGTGACGCTGCCCGCGGCGCTGAAGACGGGGCGGCTCACGCTGCGCTCGCACGCCATCGCCAGCCACATCCTGCACGACCCGACCACGGGCAAGGTGACGGGGGTGTCCTTCATCGACGCGAACTCCGGCACGTCCGAGGAGGTGCGCGCGAAGGTGGTGGTGGTGTCCGCGGGCACCATTGAATCCACGCGGTTGCTGTTGCACTCGCGCAACCGGGCGTTCCCGGACGGCCTGGCGAACAGCTCCGGCCTCGTGGGCCGGCACCTGATGGACCACATGTACCTGCAGGGCATCGAGGCGCGCATGGGCCTGCCCTCGCACCTGCAGCAGAAGGAGCACGGCTGGGCGTACATCCCCCAGTTCCGCAACGTCAGCGAGCGCCACCCGGAGTTCGCCCGAGGCTACGGCGTGCAGGTCTTCACCTTCGACGACCAGATGCACCTGGTGCCCTTCGGAGAGATGATCCCGCGCCCGGAGAACCGCGTCACCCTGAGCGACACGGTGAAGGACCGCTGGGGCATCCCCGCGGCGCACATCGAGTGCCGGCACTCGGACAACGAGCTGAAGATGACGGAGGACGCGGCCACGTCCTGCCAGGAGATGCTGGAGGAGGCCGGCTGCACGGTGGAGAAGATCAACAAGACGCTCTCCAAGCCCGGCATGGCCATCCACGAGGTGGGCACCGCGCGCATGGGCAAGGACCCGAAGACGTCCGTGCTCAACCCCTTCAACCAGAGCTGGGACGTGCCCAACCTCTACGTGATGGACGGCTCCTGCTTCCCCTCGCAGGGTCCGCAGAACCCGACCCTGACGATGATGGCCGTCACCGTCCGCGCCTGCGCGCACCTGGTGGGCGAGCTCAAGGCCGGCCGCCTCTGATGCCCCTCGGAAGCTGAAGACGCAAAGGGGCCCGCGAGGACGGGCCCCTTGCACGGCCGGCGCGGATTGGTTACCTACCAGTCAGTAACTAATCCCCGCGCCCATGTCCCGTCCCCCTCGAGTCCTCGACCCGGAGATCGACGAAGCCGCCCGAGCCGTGTTCCTGGCCCAGGGTCCGTCCGCTCCGCTGCAGGACATCGCGAAGCGGCTGGGCATCTCGCAGGCGGCGCTGCTGCACCGGGTGGGCACCAAGGAGGCGCTGATGTCGCGAGCCCTCCGCCCCGTGCCCCCCACCGCGCTGGCGCTCCTGGAGCCGGGGCCGAGAGCAGACGCCTGCCTCGAGGACCAGCTCCTGGAAGCGCTCCTGCACCACCGGGACTTCCTGCGCCGGTTGGTGCCCTGGTTGTTCGTGCTGCACTACTCGGGGCTCGGCGGAGCCAGGGCCATGCAGCTGGAGACGCCGCCCCCCGTCGCGCTGCGAGAGGGCCTGACGAAGTGGCTCACCCGGGCGAGGCGTGCCGGCAGGGTGGGCCTGGCCAGGCCCGGGGCCGTGGCGGAAGCGCTCTGTGGAGCGCTGGAGGCCCGCTGCTTCAACGCCCACGTGGGAGGAGCCACCTATGCCCCCGGCGACGACGAAGCCGTGCTGCGCCAGCTCATCCGGGTGCTGCTGCCCCCACGGGAAGCGCCGGCACGCGCCCGGAAGAAGCCGCTGAAGAGGAAGCCAGGATGACGACCGCCACGCCCAAGCTGTCCCGCTCCACGGAGGGCCCGGGGCTGATCATCCTCCTGGGAGCGCTCATCGGCTTCGGGCCGCTGTCCATCGACATGTACCTGCCGGCGTTCCCCTCCATCGGCGAGTCGCTGCACGCGACCGCCGGCGAAGTGGAGCGAACCCTCGCGACGTTCTTCGCGGGGCTCGCGGTAGGGCAGCTCCTCTCCGGTCCGGTGAGCGACCGGTTCGGCCGTACGAAGCCGCTGTACGCGGGTTTGCTGCTGTACGTGCTGGGCTCCATCGGCTGCGCGACCGCGCCCTCGGCGGAGGTGCTCGCGGCCTGCCGGTTCGTGCAGGCGCTGGGCGGTTCGGTGGGAATGGTGACCTCGCGAGCCGTCGTGAGGGACCTGCATTCGGGAGCAGCGGCGGCGCGCATGATGTCGCGCCTGGTGCTGGTGATGGGCCTGGCGCCCGTCCTCGCGCCGCTGCTGGGCGGCTGGGTGCTGAGAGCCGCGGGCTGGCGAGCCATCTTCGGAAGCCACGCGGTCATCGGCCTCATCGCGCTGGGAGCGGCCTTCGCCATCCTGCCGGAGACCGCGCCGCCGAGGAGCGGAGCACCCCAGCACCGACCCTTCCAGGCCATGTGGGGCATCACGAAGGCGCCAGACTTCCTGGGGCCCGCGCTGGCGGCGGGGCTCTCGCAGGCGGGGATGTTCGCGTACATCAGCGGCTCGCCCTTCGTGTTCATCACGTTGCACGGCGTGAAGCCGGAGCACTTCGGCTGGTTCTTCGGAGCGAACGCGGCGGGGCTGGTGGCGGTGTCGCAGCTCAATCACTGGCTCCTGGCGCGCGCCTCACCGGAAAGGGTGTTGAAGCAGGCGGTGCGCATCGCCGCGCTCGCGGGGCTGGCGCTGGTGGCGGTGGCCGCGACGGGCTTCGGTGGGCTGTGGGGCATCGCGCTGTCGCTGTTCGTGTTCGTCTCCAGCCTGGGAGCCATCACGCCCAACGCGACGGCGCTGGCGATGGAGCAGCACGCGAAGCAGGCAGGCATCGCATCAGCGGTGCTGGGAGCGCTCCAGTTCCTGCTGGCGGCCGGAGCATCCGCGGCGGTGAGCGCGAGCCACGACGGCACGGCGAGGCCCATGGCCCTGGGAGTCGCCATCGCCGCCCTGCTCGCTCTGGGAGCACTCGGCCTGACGAAGCGGGCACGGCGGCCCTGAGCCGCGCCCCCTGCGTCCCGAGTGGGATTGACACTCCGGAACGAGGCACCCGATGGTGCGATCCGAAATGCTTGCTCCCTTCTACTCCGCCTGTCCCGTCTGCAAGGAGACCGGCTCCCGTCCGGTCGTTGCGTTCCGCGAGCTGAGCTACGGCCGTTGCACGGGCTGTGGGCTCATCTACAAGCGCGAGCAACAGCCGGGCCTGGGCGACGGCTACGAGGAGAAGTACTTCAAGCACAACCGCGCGAAGTACCTGAGCCGCTGGGACCACCGGGTGCGCAAGTGCCTGCGGCAGGTGTTGGTGAGCCTGGAGTACGCGCCGCACGCGAAGGACCTGCTGGATGTCGGCTGTTCAGCGGGCTACGTGTTGGAGGCCGCGCAGCGAGCGGGGCTGAAGGCCACGGGGCTGGACTACTCACAGTTCTCGGTGAACCTCTGCCGCGAGCGAGGCTACACGGCCGAGTACGGCTCGCTGACGCAGATGCCGTTCCCGGATGCGTCCTTCGACATCATCACGCTCAAGCACACGCTGGAGCACGTGGACCAGCCCATGGACGGGCTGCGTGAAATCCAGCGCGTGTTGAGGCCGGGAGGCGTGGCGTTCGTCATCGTCCCGGACGCGGCGTACTACAAGATCATCGTGATGCCCCGGAAGGGCCGCTCGTTCCGGCCGGACCGGCGAGGCTGGCAGCACCACGTGTACTTCTACGAGCACAACCTCGCGGACGCCTGCGCCAGGGCCGGAATGCAGCCGGTGAAGGCAGGCAAGGACATCCTCCGCCGGAGGTTGGCGAAGGGAGCGAGGGCCCCGTACGAATACGTGCGCTTCGCCTTCCTCTGGGCCTGGGTGCAGGTGTGCCGGCTGACGCACCTGCGAAGGGAGATCCAGGTCATCGCCCAGAAGCCCAAGGCGGACGCCCAGCTCCCCGCCCAGAAAGCCGAAGCCGCCTGAACAAGGTCGCCGGCTCGTGAGGTCGTCAGGGAGAGGCCGAAGCCATCACACCGGGACGGGACCAGGCCGGTCCACGCCGCGCCGCCGGATCCACACGCCCAGCACCACGGACAGCACGAGCGCCACGGGTCCCAACCAGTCGCCCCACGCCCCCGCGAGCGAGCTCAACCGATCCGCCGCCGGCACACGCATCACGGTGCTGGCGCGCTGGTTGTCCTCCAGCTCGGAGGTCCACGTCCCCGCCGGGTCAATGAACGCGGAGATGCCCGAGTTGGTCACCCGCACCTGGGCCGTACGCGTCTCGATGCTGCGAAACGCCGCATGCATCAGGTGCAGCCGGGGCGCGGGAGTGCCGGAGAACCACGAGTCATTCGACAGCGTGAGGAGCAGGTCCGCCCCCTGGCGCACCTCCGCGGCGACGTAGTTGGGAAAGAGCGCCTCGTAGCAGATGAGCGGAGCGACCTTGAGCACGCGGCCGCCGTTCAGCCTGAAGTCCACCAGCCGTGGGCCAGGACCGCGCTTCCATCGGCCGGTCCAAGGAAGCCAGGCGCGGAGCGCAGGCGTATCCACCGCGTCCGGAACCCACTCCGTGAGCGGGAACAGCATCGTCTTGCGGTAGGCGGCCTGCGCCAACTCGCCCGTCGCGGAGGGCCCCAGGAACATGGCGGCGTTGAACTCGCGTTCGCCGTCCAGGTCGTACGTGCCGAACACCAGCGGCACACCCCGCTCCGCGACCCACGCACGGATCTCATCATCCAGTGCGCCGCCGTCCTCGCTCTTCGGAGTTCCGAACGTCGTCGGATACACCGTCTCCGGCCACACCAGCAGGTCCAGCGGCGCCGAGCGCAGCAACGCATCCGACATCGCGTAGTGCGTATCCAGGATGTTGCGAACGACCTCGTAGGTCCCCTGCTCCGCGGCCAGCTTCTCAATGTTGGTGATGTTCGCCTGCACCGCGCCCACCACCAGAGACGGAGCCGAGTGCACCGCCGCACGCACCTGCCCCAGCCGCACCCGCCCGTAGCCCCAGCCAGACACAGCCAGCACGACCGCCAGGACCACCGGCCCCAGCCGCAAGGAGCGCCGGGAAGCCAGCCCCTGCGCCACCGAGACGACACACTCGTTGATGAGCAGCAGCACCAGCGTGAGGCCCGGAGCGCCGGCCACGTCCGCGCCCTGGCGCAGCGTCTCCGATGCATAAAGTCCGTGGCCCAGCGTCTCGGCGAACAGCTTGGGTGTGAGCCACTCGGTGCCCACGTACGCGAGCGCGGTGAGCACAGGCGGCACCCAGGCCAGGCGTGGCGCCTCCCCCACCTGTCGGCGCGCGTACCATCGCACCCAGGCAGCGGTGAGGAACTGGAGCTCCAGCACGGGAGCGATGAGCAGGAACACACCCCAGCACAGCCACACCGGCGCACGCGAGTACGCCGCGATGGCGCCCGGGAACCAGCCGAACACCGCCGCGGTGAACGCCACCGACAGAAGGACGCCCAGGGCCACGGCACCACGAGCGGAGGGAGCCCGATCCACCGCCGCGAGCCACGGCGCCATGGCCACCGCGCCCAGCCACACCCAGCCCGGGTTCAGTCGTCCGAACAGCGCGAACAGCACGGTGGTCGCCGCGACGCCCAGGAGCGCCCCGGACCACCCCTTCACAGACGTCACTGCGAGTCCTCATCCTCGACAGGAATCTCCAGCAGCCGGTGAGGCATGCCGGGGGGTGCCAGCTCCTCGGGCACCACGCGGTTCTCGGGGATGGGGATGGGCTGCCCGTTGGCGTCCCTGGGCGTGAAATCCGGATGGAACATCAGGATGGCGGCGAGCGGCTGGCCGTTATCCGTCGTCTGGTAGTGGCGCATGAAGCCAGGGGGCAGCTCGAAGTCGTCAGGCACGACGAGCCCGCGCTTCAACGGCTTGGTGCCGCGCTGGTACAGGGCCGTCCCGCTCTTGCCTTCCGGAGGGGGCTCATCAACAGGCATGGGAGCGGATTCCTCCACGGGCGCAGGCGCGGCGACAGGGACGGCGACAGGGCGCACCGGTGGGCGCGCTGGTTCCGGCGACGGAGCCACCGGCACGGGGCGCGCGGCCACCACGATGGGGGGCAGGTCCTCCACGGGAACGGGGCGGGAGAGCCACCAGACACAGAGCCCCACGCACAGCGCCGTGATGGCCAGGGCCCCCCCGATGAGCCAGCGACCCACGCCGCCAGGGGACTCGCGCGAGGGCGTCACCCGCGTCACGCCATTGGAATCGGTGCGACGCTCAGGGCCAGGCTGCGGGGAACGCATGTTCTCGGGAGGCCTCCAGGGTGCGTATGCTACGGAAGCCGCTCGCAGCGAGGCAATGCGCACGCGGCCATGCCCTACCATGACCGCTGACGCGTCCGGCCCCTTCCCCGTCCACGCCTTCACGCCTCGGCTGCGCGCAGTGGGAGCGCTCCTGCACGCCGTGATGCTGGGCACGCTCTGCTACTTCACCGCGCTGCTCTTCAAGGACGTGCTCGCGGGCACGCAGTCGCTGCTCCCCGGGCCGCTGGCGGCGGGACTGGCGGTCGGAGGAGTGTTGCCGCTCATCGCGCTGCGCCTGCTCCGCCTGGGCACGAAGGCCACCGTCACGGTGCGTCCAGAGGGACTGGTGCTCACCCAGCAAGGGGGAGCGCACTTCGAGATTCCATTCGAAGCACTGGCGTCCATCCACCCGTGGCGTCTGCCCATTCCAGGCCCGGGCCTCACCCTGCGGCTGCGAACGGGGCAGGCATTCGACCATGGCCTGGAAATCCAGGCACCCATGCCGCTGCTCGCGGCGCTGGGGAGTCGGGGAGAAGCGCGGAACGACCCGCGGGTGAGGTATGCGCAGGCCCGAAGCGAGAAGTGGCGCAGGCGTTGGTACGACCAGGCATTGAAGTACGGACTGGTGCCCGGAGTGCTCGCGGGCATCTTCTTCCGGGCGCACCAGTACATCTCCTTCGGAGGGCCCTTCGGAGAGCTCCAGATGTACGGATGGACGGCGTACCTCACGTCCTTCTTGCGCACCTGGCTGCCAGTGTTCCTCGCGCTGTTGTTGTTTGGCTGCTTCTGGAGGGCCTTCGCTGAAGCCTTCTGCTTCGGCGCCGCATGGCTGGGTCCGAGATGGGCACGCAATGTCCGCGTCGGCGCTGAATGGACCTGCCGGGCGCTCTACTACGTCGCCCTGCCAGTGTTTCTGGCGGTCCGCCTGCTGGGCTGATTCGCAAAGGCAGCCACCAGCGAGCGGCGATCAACGCTCGCGCCAGAGGGGCGGCGGGGAGAAGCAAAGCCCGCAAAGACAAAGCCCCTGGCGCCTTGCGGCACCAGGGGCTTTCAAAAAG
>NZ_JBKGHJ010000225.1:0-13311 GCF_046520365.1 Corallococcus sp. 4LFB | reverse complement strand
TGGCCGCGGCGCTCAACTCGCCGCTGCCGGAGGTGCGCAAGTCCGCCTTCGAGCTGCTGGAGAAGCTGAGCCCGCCGGGCAGCCTGGAGCCGCTGCTGGCCGCGCTGGGCAGCGAGCACGCCGACCTGCGCGTGGGCGTGATTGAGCGCCTCGCGGGCGCCAACGACTCGCGCGTCACGGAGGCCTGGGCCGCGCGATGGGCAGCGAGCACGAGGACCTGCGGCTGCGCGCCGCGGAGCTCCTCGCGTTCCGGGGCGACGACCGGGCGGTGGAGGTGCTGGGCACCTTCCTGCGCTCGGACGACGCCGGCCGTGACCCGCCGTGCGCAGGAGGCCCTGGCCCGCCTGGGACCTCCGCCGCCGTGGCCGCGCTCGCCGCGCGCCTGTCGGTGGCCACGGAGATTCCGGAGCGCACGAAGCTGGTGGCCGCGCTGGGCCGCACGCACCGCGCGGACGCGCTGGACGTGCTCGCGCGCCAGAGCGTGGAGGACGAGGCCCCGTTCGTGCGCCTCGCGTGCGTGACGTCGGCGATGCAGCTCACCTGGCCGCCGGAGCAGGAGAAGCTGGACGAGGACGAGCGCGAGCTGAAGAAGCGCGACGCGGCGCTCGCGGTGCGCTTCCTGCGCGTGGCGGTGAAGAGCCAGGACCCGGAGGTCCGCAAGGCCGCCGCCCGCGAGCTGGAGCACGGCAAGAGCGAGGGCCAGGACGCGCTGCTCGTCCAGCTCTTCAGCGACCGCGACGTCACCGTGCGCGCGGCGGCCGTGGAGCACTACTCGAAGCGCGTGGTGGAAGAGGGCGCGGCGGTGGAGCCGCTGGAGGAGATCCTCCGCGCCGGAGCCCGGGAGCTGATGCTGCCCGCGGCGGAAGGCGTCGCGCACCAGCGTCGCGCCAGCGCCTGCGCCCCCTGCTGCTGTACGCGCGCGCCGGTGAGCCGCACGAGCGCGGCCGGGCCCTGCTCGCGCTGGGCACCCTGGGCGACGTGCGCGCCCTCTCCGAGTTGGAGACGGTGGCCAACGGCGGCACCCCGGACGCGCCCGCGGAAGAGGACATGGTCGTCGCGCCATCGAAGCGCTGGGGCGGCTCGCGAACCGGATGCCCGATGGCGAGGACCGCCGCCGCATCGAGGAGAAGGTCGAAGCCGCGGCCACGGATGGCAACGCCTCCCAGCGCCAGGAAGCCGGCGTGCGCGGTCTGCGCGCCCTGGGCGGAGAGCGCGCCCGGGTGAAGCTGGAGGCGATGCTCGCCGACAGCGACACCGACGACGACGTGCGCCGCACGGTGGCGGAGGAGCTGGGCAAGTTCGGAGACCCGGCCGCCGAATCCGCGCTGGCCGCCGCGCTGAACGAGGAGGACGACGACCTGCGCGCCGCCGCGCGCAAGGCGCTGGACGTGCTCTTCCCGAAGGAGCGCACGCGGGTGGAGTTCCTCGCGGTGCAGAGCGAGCACGAGGACATCTCCGAGCCCGCCGCCACCTACCTCGCGAGCGAAGGCGACCCGGCCCTGCTCGTGCCCCGCCTGGCCACGCTGGACAACGCGGAGCTGCGTCTCCGCCTGCGTCGAGGCCTCGCCCGCCGTGGCGCGCTGCCCGTGCCGGAGGTCATCGCCCTGTTCGGCCACGACAAGCCGGAGGCCCGCGAGGAGGCCATGCAGGCCGCGAAGGAAGAGGCCGAGTCCGCCAAGGAGCGCGTCCGCGAGGAGATCCGCAACTTCCGCGACAGCTTCAAGCACCAGAAGGGCAAGCGGGGCGCCCGGGACGTGGTGGCCCGCGGCCAGACCCTGGAGGTGAAGGAAGGCGAGTCCGTGGAGAGCGCCGTCTCCTACGGCGGCAACCTCATCGTGAAGGGCACCGTGGAGGACGACGCGGTCGCCTTCGGCGGCAACCTGGAGATCCATGGCCACGTGGAGGGAGACGCGCACGCTTTCGGCGGCAACGTCATCCTGGGGCCCGACGCGCGGATCGACGGCGACGTGTCCGCCTTCGGCGGCCGGGTGGAGAAGGCGCCAGGCGCCAGGGTGGAGGGCAGCCTGGAGTCCTTCGGCGGCGCGGGCCTGGGCCGCATGGTGGCGGGGGAGATCAAGCGCGGCATGCAGGACGTGCAGAACCACGACGGGCCGTCGGACGACTCGGACGGCGATGACGACCACGACAGCGGCGGCGGCCTGGCGTCGTTCATCCTCCAGTTCGCGCTCCTCTTCGGCCTGGGCTTCCTGGGGCAGATGTTCTTCCCCGCGCGCATGAAGGAGCTGGGTGATGAGATCCGCGCGAACCCCCGCCGCAACGCCTTCGTGGGCTTCGTCGGCGCGCTGGCCCTCATCCCGCTGACCGTCGTGCTGTGCGTCACGCTCGTGGGCATCCCGGTGGCCTTCGCCCTCCTGGTCGCCTCCATGGTGGGCACGGCGCTGGGCTACGCGGCCATCGCCAGCGAGCTGGGCACGCGGTTGCCGGTGCTGCGCGGACGCAAGACGCAGGCGGTGGTGCTCGCGCTGGGCCTGGGCCTCATCCTCCTGGTCAGCCACATCCCGGTGTTGGGCTTCCTGCTCAACCTCTTCCTCATCCCGCTGGCCTTCGGCTCGGTCATCCGCACCCGCTTCGGCTACCGCGGCGGCCGGGGCATGCCGGAGCCCATCTTCCCCCGGAACGAGCACCCGGTTTGACGCACCCGGCCTCACGGCCGCCCGGAATTGCCACGCCGCATCATGAAGCCCCGCTCCCGAGCGTACCGGGAGTGGGGCTTCTTCCTTCTCCAACAAGTCCCACGCTCGCGCGCCATCACCTGGGCTGTCGGGAGCGGGGGTTGCCGGTGGGCGTGCGGCCGTTGACAGGCTTTGACCGCCCCCGTCCGGTGCGCCATTTTGCGCGGCACCCATGCGACGCCTCCCAGACGCAACCCCGCGCGGCAGGGCCATCACCGTGGACCTCGAGGGCGAGAGCATCCCCGCCATCGAAGGCGAGCCGGTGGCGTGCTCCCTCATCGCCGCGGGCGAGAACGTCCTCTCCCGCTCCGTGAAGTACCACCGTCCGCGCGGGCCGTACTGCTTCGCCGCGGCCTGCTCGCACTGCCTCATGCGCGTGGACGGGCTGCCCAACGTCTACACCTGCCGCACCCCCGCGAAGGAGGGCATGCGGCTGGAGCGGCAGAACGCGTACCCGTCCGCGAAGGTGGACATCTTCGAGACCATCGACTGGTTCTTCCCCAAGCGCCTGGACCACCACGAGATGTTCGCGGGCGTGCCGGTGGCGGAGGACGTGATGGCGCGCGTGGCCCGGCAGCTGGCCGGCCTGGGCCTGTTGCCGAAGGAAGCGGGCCCGGAGCCCCTGCCCCCGCGCACCCTCCACACCTCCGTCGCGGTGGTGGGCGGCGGCGCGGCGGGCCTGGAGGCGGCGCGGGTGCTCGCGGGCCAGGGCGTGCCCTTCCTGCTCTTCGAGCGCGACGCGAGCCTGGGCGGACGGCTGGCCCACGGCGCCCCGGAGGACGGCGCGCCCTTCGTGCCGGAGGCCACCGCGTTCCCGCAGGGCAGCGTGGTGCGCAAGGCCACCGTCATCGGCCTGTACGACGACGAGCACGGCCGCTACCTGGCGGTCGCGTCCCAGGAGGCCGCGAACCTGCGGCTGCTCAAGGTCTACGCGAAGCGCTTCCTGCTCACGGTGGGCGGCCATCCCCCCACCCTCCCCTTCGAGAACAACGACCTGCCCGGCGTCATCGCGGGCCGCGCGGCCAGCCTGCTCCTGCGCCGCCACGACGTGGCGCCCCAGGTGGCGACGCTGGTGGGCCACGGCGCGGAGCTGCACGCGCTGGCGCACCTGTTCACCCAGCGCGGCGTGGAGGTGGCGGCGGTGGTGGACCTGAGGGGCCCGCTGCCCGCGAACGCGCACCCCAAGGCCGTCGTCGGTGACGGGCTCAAGGCGCACGGCCTGCGCGGCGTGACGGGCCTGAGCTTCACGCCCCAGGGCGGCCGCAAGCAGAAGGTGTCGTGCGACGCCGTCGTCGTGTCGGTGCCGGTGGCGCCGGGCTTCGAGCTGGCCCGCCAGGGCGGCGCGAAGGTGGAGTTCGACCCGGAGGCGGGCCACTTCCGCGTGGAGGCGGACGCGGACGGCCGCACGCAGGCGGCGGACGTGTTCGTCGCGGGCGACGTGGCGAAGGTCGGCACGGCGAAGGACGCCGCGGCCATGGGCGCCCGCGCGGCGCAGGCGCTGCTGGGAGGGCTGTCATGAGCAAGGCGCTCGTCTGCACCTGCGAGGACGTCACGGTCACGGACGTGGAGCACGCCATCGAGCGCGGCTACCACGACGTGGAGTCGGTGAAGCGCTACACGGGCTTCGGCACCGGCATCTGCCAGGGCAAGAGCTGCCACGCCGCGGTGGCGGCGCTGCTCAAGCAGAAGGCCCCGGCGCTCAAGCCGGAGGGCGTGGTGCCCTTCACGCCCCGCCCGCCGCTGTACCCCACGGAGCTGCGCCTTTTGGCCAGCGCGCCCGTGGACGAGGCCGTCCCGCCCATTGGCGGCGTGCCCCAGGAGCTGGAGCACTTCCCGGCCGCGCTGCGCCCCGAGGGGCCGGTGCCGCAGAAGGCGAAGGTGGTCATCATCGGCGGCGGCATCATGGGCCTGTCGCTGGCGTACAACCTGGCGCTGCGCGGGGAGACGGACGTCGTCGTGCTGGAGCGCGGCTACCTGTGCGCGGGCGCGTCCGGCCGCAACGGCGGCGGCGTGCGCATGCAGTGGGGCACCCCGGCGCTGATTGAGCTGGCCAAGCGCTCCATCGACCTGATGAAGGGCTTCGCGCGCGAGCTGGGCGTCAACGTGTGGCTGCGCCAGGGCGGCTACCTCTTCCTGGCCAAGCGCAAGGACACCGCGCACCGCCTGGATCGCAACGCCGCCCTGCACAACAGGTACGGCGTGCCCACGCGCATCATCACCGCGGACGAGGCGCGACAGATCGTCCCGGACCTCACGATGAAGGACTGCGTGACGGCGGCCTACAACCCGGAGGACGGCGTCATCTTCCCCTGGGCCTTCCTGTGGGGCTACGCGCAGGGCTGCGTGAAGCGCGGCGTGAAGGTGGAGACGTACACGAACGTCACCGGCTTCGAGACGAGCAACGGCCAGGTGCGCAAGGTGAAGACGGACCGGGGCGACATCGCCTGCGACACCGTCGTCCTCGCCTCCGGCGCGTGGAGCCCGGCGGTCGCGAAGCTGGCGGACGTGAAGCTGCCCAACGAGCCGCACCGCCACGAAATCCTCAGCACCGAACCGCTCAAGCCCTTCCTGTCGCCGCTGGTGTCGGTGCTCGACACGGGCCTGTACTTCAGCCAGTCCATGCGTGGCGAAATCGTGGGCGGCATGGGCGACCCGAAGGAGCCCACCGGCCCCAACATGGGCAGCACCCTGCGCTTCGTGTCGCGCTTCGCCCGCGCCCTCACGGAGCAGCTGCCGCACGTGGGCCAGGTGAAGGTGCTGCGCCAGTGGGGCGGCCTCTACGACGTCACCCCGGACAACAACCCCATCCTCGGGCGCACCCCGGGCCTGGACAACCTGCTCCAATTGTCCGGCTTCGTGGGCCACGGCTTCATGATGGCCCCCGCCGTCGCGGAGCGGATGGCGCAGTGGATGACCTCCGGCGCCTCCGACGAGCTCTTCACCCGCTTCAACCTCCGCCGCTTCGAGGAAGGCACCCTCGAGCGCGAGGACATGATCATCGGCTGAAGAATTCCGCCCGCCCCGCCCCTGTCTCCGCCTGGGACAGGGGCGGTCCCCGCATGTCCGCAAAAGCGGCACTCCCGGAAAATCACGCAAGCTCCCGGGATGGCTGGGGATTCGCCGGGGAACGTGACGTTTCTTTACAAACGCAACCGGGTTGCACGGAGCATCCACGCACCACCCGTGCGGGTGCGCGACGGCGGGCCTCCTCTGGGAGGCGCCGTGGCACGCCGCGTGCCTAGGCCTCCCGCGCCGCGCAATGCCGCGCGGGGGGAGAGTCAGTGATGGCCGCGAAGAAGCTCGTGGGTGCGATGCTGGTGATGGGCCTGACGGCGTGTGGCTCCGTGGAGCCCATGGACGTGCCGGACGCGGAGCCCCAGGAGGCGCTGGCGTCGCAGGAGTCCCACGTCATCGTGGGCACGCTGAACTGGGTGAGCGCCACGTCCCTGACGGGCACGCAGCGCACGAGGTCCCTGGCGGTGGGCTACCTCTCCATCCCGGCGGTGGGCAGCCGCTGCACGGCGTGGCTGGTGTCCAACGACGTCATCATCACCAACAACCACTGCATCGGCAGCAGCTCGGAGGCGGTGGGCGCGCGCGTGTCGTTCAACTACGAGGACGGCGTCTCGTCCGCGTCGCGCGTCTGGTACCCGTGCTCCACGTTCATCAAGACGTGGAGCGGTGACGACATGACGGCGCTGCGCTGCTCGGCCGTCAACGGGCAGCTGCCGGGCCAGGTGTACGGCTTCCTCTCCGTCTCCAGCACCAACGCGGCGACGGGCTCCGCCGTGTACGTCGTGAACCAGAACTGCGACTACTACACGACGTCGTCCTGCACGCCGACGAAGAAGTCCTCGCCGGGCAAGGTGCTCAACGGCAGCTACAGCACCACGGACATCTCCTACGACGCGGACACGCTGGGCGGCTCGTCCGGCTCGCCCGTCATCTCCACGTCCACGAACCAGGTGGTGGCGCTGCACCACATCGGCATCGGCGGCAACTCGCAGGGCCGCGGCACGGCCAACACCGGCGTGAAGGCCACGCGCGTGAAGGCGCGCCTCGCGGAGATCGGCCTGTAGGCCGTCACGTCACGTCGCGGAGGAGGGCTCCCCCCCGGCCAGCAGCACGGGCCGAGGGGGCGCACCCGCTCCGGGCCCGGACGGGTTCAAGAGCAGCGTCCGCTTGAGCCCGCCCAGCGCCAGCCGCCCCAGGCCCCGCTTGAAGGAGCGCGGCAGGAAGCGCAAGAGCCGCATCACCCAGCGGTGTCCCAGGCCCGGGTACACCAGCGCCTCGCCCCGCTCGAAGCCCTCCAGGGCCTCGCGGGCGCACTGGCGCAGGGACAGCTCGAAGAAGGGCGTCACCTCCCCTTCCAGGTGCGGCTCCAGCGCCAGCGGGCCCGCGGCCACGAAGGTGACGGGGATGGCCGCGTCCTTCAGCTCCAGGCGCAGGGACTCACTGAAGCCGTCCAGGAAGCGCTGCGTGGCGGCGAACGTCACCGCGCCCGGCAGGAACAGGCGCGCCGCGCCCGAGCCCACCATGAGGATGCCGCCCCGCCCGCGCTCCAGCATGGGCCCCAGCAGGCGGTGGGTGATCATGGCCGGGGCCAGCACGTTCGCCTGCACCAGCTCCTCGATGCGCCTCCAGCGCTCGTCCGCGTACAGCCCGCTGGAGGCGTAGTCCGCGTTGTTGATGAGCACGTCCACGCGGACGTAGTGGCGCTCCAGGTGTTCGAAGAGCGCGTCCACGGCGCGCGGATCATCCAGCCGGCAGGCGCGGATCATCACCCCCAGCGTTGGATTCCGGGCGAGCAGCTCCGCCCGCAGGGCCCCCAGGTCGTCCACGTCGCGCGCGACGAGCACCAGGGTCCTGACCCGGGGAGAGAGCAGCCGGGCAAGCTCGCGGCCGATGCCGCCAGCGGCGCCAATGATGAGCACGGTACCGTTGTCGATGGGAGGGCGCATATGGGGGCAGGACCTCGGACCAGAAGGTGCCCATGCGCGGGGGACCCTGCGCGCCCGCCCCGCCGCTCGGCCTCCCATGAACGCCCGCTTGCCCTCACGGCGAGTGGGCGTTACGCATGTCTTGTTCCCCCAGGAGGAGGACTCCCATGGCTGGCCCTTCACGCATCCTCGTGCCGGTGGACCTGAAGGACGGGTCCCGCTCCGTCGTGGACTACGCGCTGCAACTCGCCCGCCCCTTCGGCGCGACGGTGGACGTCATCCACGCGTGGGAGCCGCCGCAGTACGTGGCGCCGGATCTCCTGGTGGCCTCGCCCGGCTGGGACGCCACCGCCCTGGAGGCCATGGCGCGCGACACGGCCGGCAAGGATCTGGAGAAGCTCCTGCGCTCCGTGGACGGCAGCGCGCCGGTGGCGCTGTCCCACCGGGTGGTGATTGGTGAGGCGGGCAACGTGGTGCTGGAGGAGGCCGAGCGCGGGAAGTACGACCTCATCGTGATGGGCACGCACCAGCGCAAGGGGCTCACGCGCATGCTGCTGGGCAGCGTGGCGCAGAAGGTGGTGGGCCACGCGGCGTGCCCGGTGCTCACCCTGCACGTGACCACGGACTGACCGCGCCGCCCTGGGCTCTGGCGCCGGCTAGGGCTCCGCCCACTGGCGCAGGAGGTTGTGGTAGACGCCCGTGAGCATCACCAGCGCGGGGCTCCCGGGCACCTCGCGGGTGAGCTGCATGATGGACGTGTCCATGTCGAAGAGCAGCGAGCGCTGCCCCGCGTCGCGGATCATGCTCTGCACCCAGAAGAACGACGCCAGCCGCACGCCGCGCGTCACCGGCGTGACGTGGTGCAGGCTGGTGGACGGGTAGACGATGAGGTCCCCCGCGGGCAGCTTCGCCGAGTGGTTGCCGTAGGTGTCCTCCACCACCAGCTCACCGCCGTCGTAGCTGTCCGGGTCGCTCAAGAAGAGCGTGGCGGACACGTCCGTGCGGATGCGCTGGTTCGTGCCCAGCAGGGGCCGGATGGCGTTGTCCACGTGCGAGCCGAAGTCCATGCCCGGCTCGTAGCGGTTGAACAGCGGCGGGAAGACGCGCTGGGGCAGCACGGCGGAGATGAACAGCGGGCTCTTCTCCAGGCCGGCCAGCACCAGGTCCCCCAGCTCCCGCGCGGCGGGGCTGCCCTCGGGCAGCTGGAGGTTCTTCTTCACCTGCGCGGACTGCTTGCCGGCGGTGGCGCGGCCGTCCTCCCACGCCGCCTTCTGGAAGACGGCGCGGCAGTGGGCCACCTGCTCGGGCGTGAGGACATGCGGGATGTGCACCATCATGATGAACGTCCTCCTAGGCCCGGCAGATGAAGCGCGCGACTAGAACCGCACGTGCGCGGACAGCAGGGCGGAAACGCCCTCCGCCGGCACGGCCTGACCGCCGTAGTACGCGTCGTAGTAGAGCGTGTCGGTCAGGTTGTAGACGTTGAGCTGCAGGTCCACCTTCTTGAGGGTGTAGCTGGCGAACGCGTCGAAGCGCCAGGAGTTGGGGACCTTGTTGAGCACCACCGTCGCGTTGGCCGGGTTGTTCACCGTGGCCACGTCCTGGTAGGTGGCGCCGCCGCCCACGGACAGCGAGTCCAGGATGGCGTACGTGGTCCACAGCGACAGGCTGCGCTTGGGCGTGTTCACCAGGCGCTGGCCCTCCAGGAAGTCGTTGGTGTGCTCCTGGATGCTCGCGTCCAGGAACGTGTAGTTGGCGAAGACGTTCCAGCCGCGCACCGGCGAACCGGCGACGCCGACGGCGTAGCCCTGCACGCGCTGCTTGCCCTCCAGCACGACGGGCGGGCCGTCCGGCACGGAGCTGGGCACGCGCGCGTTCTTCTTGTTGGTGCGGAAGACGGCGGCGTTGACGCTCAGGCGCTCCGAGATGAGGTCGGACTTGGCGCCGATCTCGAAGGTCTCGTTCTTCTCCGGATCCAGCGTGACGGTGTCGTTGGACAGCGTGGCCAGCTCCGCGCTGGGGTTCGTGGACGTGCCGTACATGCCGTAGACGCTGGCGTTCTCCATGGGGTGGAGCACCAGGCCCAGGCGCCAGTTGAACAGGCTGTTCTCCTGCTCGAAGGCGGCGATGTCACCGGTCGCGGCCTTGGTCTCGTAGTCGCTGTGCAGGTTGTCCAGGCGCAGGGTGCCCAGCACCTCCACGTACCTGCCCACCTGGATCTGATCCGACGCGTACGCGCCCAGGTTCCACTGGCGGCTGTAGTTGGTGGCGCCCGGGACGCGCGTCACGCCGGACAGGTCCGGGCTGTTGTCCGGATCGAACAGGTCCGCCGGCAGGTTGACACCGTCCACGGGGAGGTTGACGCGGCCCTGCTCGCGCTGCTCGCGGGAGACGTCCAGGCCCACGTTGGCGTTGTGCTTGAGGAAGCCCGTGGTGAACGCGCCGCGCACGTCCAGCTGGTCCGCGAAGTAGGTGTTGTCCGTGCTCGTCTCGAAGCGCTGGCGGCCGATGGTGGTGGGCGCCGCGACGGGCGTCAGGCCGCGCGGCGCGGTGGGCCGGGCGAAGCGGCTCACGCCGCCGTAGCGCAGCGTGTTCGTCAGGCGGAAGGTGTCGCCCAGGTCCGCCAGCAGGCGCGCGGTGCCGATGTGCGCGTTCACCAGCTCCTTGTCGCTGTCCTTCACGCCGTAGAAGTTCTCGCGGGGCACGTCCAGGGTGACGGCGACGGGGTAGCCGTTGAAGTACGGCTGGCCGTAGTCCGGCACGCTGTCCTCGTGCTGGTAGAAGTAGTCCACCTCCAGGGCGACCTTCGGCGCCAGCTGGAAGCGCACGGACGGCGCGATGCCCGCCCGGTTCTCCGTGACGACGTCACGGCTGGCGACGCCCGCCAGCTGTCCCGCGGCGCTCACGCGGAACTGGATGCTGTCGGAGAGCTCCTCGTTGAGGTCCGCCTCGATGCGGCCGGACGGCGACGTGCCGCCCGACAGGCGCAGGTCCTGGAAGGAGCCCTTGCGCGCCTTCTTCGTCACCAGGTTGATGGCGCCGCCCGTGGAGCCGCGGCCGAACAGCACCGACGACGGGCCGAAGTAGACCTCCACGCCCTCCAGGTTGAACGTGTCGCGCGTGAACCAGCCCAGGTCGCGCACGCCGTCGCGCAGCGTGTCCGTCTGGGCGGAGAAGCCACGCAGCGAGAAGGAGTCACCCTGGCGGCCACCCTCGCCCGCCGTCACCGTGATGCCGGACACGTTGCGCAGGGCATCGCGCAGCGTCGTCGCCTGCTGCTCCTCCATCACGCGCTCCGGCACCACCGTGATGGTCTGCGGCGTGTCCACCAGCGGCCGGGGCACCCGGGTCAGGCTGGGCTCGGTGACGTTGTACTTCGCCGTCTCGCCCTCGACGGACACCTCCGGCAACACGTAGGCGTCGGCGTCATCCTGCGGGCCGGCCTGCGCCTCCATCGTCGCCGGGGCACCCGTGGTGGGCGCGGACTCCGGCGTGCGCTCCGGGGACGGCGCCTCCTGGCCCACGGTGGGCGTCTCCGCCGGCCGGGACTCCTGCGCCGGCGTGGACGTCTCCCCCGTCACCGGCGTCTCCTGCGCCACCGCACCACCCGCCGCCAGCGCGGAGGCGAGCCCCACGGCCGCCGGCCCCCAGGGCCAGAGCGCACCGCGCACGCCTCCAGGGTTGCCATTCGATGAGCGGATACCAGAACGACCGGGCTTGGCTGTGGACACGGGTCCCCTCGGGAAGGAGTGCTGCCTAATTGAGAATGATTCTCATATGCAGGACTGGGCCTGACGTTACAAGAAATTTCTTCCCGGGCGCGGACGGAACCTCCGCGACGGGCCGGTGTCGCGGCACTGCTTTGCATCAGCCAGACGAATGCCACACGCCGGTGGGTGGAAAAGCGAAGGCCCGGATCCGCTCTCGCGGTCCGGGCCCTGGGGCTGCTGCGGAGCCGTGTCTCAGGCGGCGTGCGTCTCCGACTCCGCGGCCGGAGGCGCCGCGACCGTGGGGGCCGCCGGGGCCTGGACGCGACGGCGCGGGACGAACCGCCGCCAGGAGAGCGCGTAGCCCGTGTACACGAGGAACACGGCGCCAAAGGACGCGAGCGCCGCGATGAGCTGGCCCAACCACCCGAAGGCCTCGCCGGTGTGGAGGAAGCGCAGCCACGTGCGCACCTTCCGGCCGCTGTTGAAGTCCGCGTAGGTCTCCGTCTTCAGGGGCTGCGTCGTGAAGGGATCCACCGACACCGTGTTGGTGGCGAAGAGCGGCCAGCGCTCCTGCTCGCGGACGGTGAAGGCGCTGGCCTGCGGGCCCTTCGCGCCGCCCGGCCCCCCGCGCCCTTCACCACGCGGAGCGCCCTCACCGCGTGGCGCACCTTCGCCACGGCCACCCTGGCCACCGGCGCCGGGAGGCGGGGCCAGCCGCAGGGTGATGGTCTCCCAGGCGTTGGCCTGCTTCATCACCGCCGCGAACTGCGCATCCAGCGGCTGGGGCTTCGTCCCCGGCGCGGGCGTGGGCACGGGTACGGGCGCCGCGGCCATGGGCCCCTGCGCCGTCGGCGGCTCATTGCCGGTGAGGGTGAAGATGAGGTTCGACGCCCAGCGGTACGAAATCACCGCGCCGGAGGCCGTCAGCACCACCAGCACCGGCAGCGACCAGAAGCCGATGACGTTGTGCCAGTTGAAGTCGCGCGCCTTGCCCTTGAGGCCCCGGCGGAACCACAGCGTGGGCCGCATGGAGCGCAGCGTCCACTTGCGCGGCCACCACAGGAACAGGCCTGTGATGCCCAGGAACAGGAACGCCAGGTTGCTCACGCCCGTGACGGCCTTGCCCACGGCGCGGTTGTCGCCAGAGGCCGCCAGCCACCGGTGCAGCTCCTCCATCGTGTGGAAGAACGCGCGCCAGCCCTGCGCGCCCTGCTCGCGCACCTCGCCGGTGTAGGGATGGACGTAGACCGCGGCGCCGCGGCCCAGCGCCACCGTCACCATCCGGTCCGCCTCCGGGGACACCGTCACGCCAGAAGGCTGCGCGGCCGGCTTCGCCTCCTTCGCCTTCGCGATCATCTCCTCCAGCGTCAGCCGGGGAGTCCCCTGCGCGGCAGGCGCCGCGTGGCGCGCGTCACGGTCCGCCCAGTCGATGATCTGCGACTCGAACGCGATCGCCGCGCCGGTGAACGACATCACCGCGACGACGAGCCCCACGACGAGGCCGGACACCAGGTGGATCCAGAAGAGAACCGAGCGGAGCTTGGGATTCATGAAGGCGTCTGCGCGACTGCGAAGGGACTACCTGAGGGCGAACTTCACGGGGATCACGACCTTCACGCGCACCGGCGCGCCGTCGTGTCCCAGGGCCGGAGAGAACCGCCAGCCCGCCACGGACCCGAGCGCGGCCTCGTCCAGCCCGGGCACCGAGCGCTGGATGCGGGGCGAGCCGGGCTCCACCGAGCCGTCCGTGCCAATGACCACCATCACCATCACCACGCCGGTGATGCCGTCCTCGCGCGCGCGGCGCGGATACTCCGGCTTGCCGGACAGCAGCACCGGCAGCTTCATCACCTCGCGCGGCGAATAGATGGGCGGCGCCCTGCCCTGCCCACCGAGCTTGCCGCCCACCAGCCCGCCCACCACGCCCCCGACGACGCCACCCACCGCGCCGCTCCGGCCACGCCCAGG
>NZ_JBKGHJ010000224.1:0-13370 GCF_046520365.1 Corallococcus sp. 4LFB | reverse complement strand
CGGAGGGGCGGGGGGCGGCTCTGGCGTGCGCAGGATGAAGAAGCTCGCGTCCTGCCAGGAGGCCACTCCGGCGGCGATGCCCAGGGCCAGCGCAGGGAACGGGCAGGGGACGGCGGACGGGGGGCGTTGTCGGTGGGGAGCATGGGGGCGTGGAGCGCGTGGGGGTGAAAGGGATTACAGGTCGCCGGCGTGGGCCTGCTCGGCCAGGCGGAAGGAGAACTCCGCGCGGCGGTTCTTCTCCGGGGCGTTCACGTCCGCGGGCCGCTCTTCTCCATAGGAGATGACGGAGATGCGCCCGGGCTCGACGCCCAGGTTCACCAGGTAGGCGCGCACGCTGGCCGCCCGGCGCTGGCCCAGCGCGACGTTGTATTCCGTCGTGCCCAGCTCGCAGGTGTGGCCCGCCACCGTCACCTTCGCGAGGCCGCGCTGACGCAGGGCCTGGGCGATGCGCGCCAGCTCGTCGGTGGCCTCGGGCGGGAGGAGCGAGGAGTCGAGCGGGAAGTAGATGGGCGTGGCGCTGAGCGCCGCGAGCGCCTGCTCCGTGTCGTCATCGGGCGCGGGCTTCGCCGCGTTGCCGCGATCGCTGACGGACGGGGCCGGCGTGTGGGCGTCGGCCGTGCTCGGGTTGGCCGCGCGACGGGCGCAGCCGGTGAGGCCAATGACTGACAGCAGGAGGAACAGGTGGGTTCGGTTCATGCCCTGATACATGAGCAAGGGCCGTGCCGCTGTCCTCCCGTCGGGCGCCGCTCGCGGTGCGGCGCAATGACTGGCAAAGCGCGTCGTCCTAGCGTTGCGAAACGCCGCTGTCGGTGCGCTCCCTGCGGTGGATGGTGGAGACATCAATCCCCAGCAGCTCCGCCGCCCGCGTCTTGTTGCCCCCACAGCGGGCGACCACCCACGCGATGTATTCACCCTCCAGCTGTCTCAGCGGCACCACCTGTCCGTGGGCCGCGGCCAGCGGGTGGACCTCCGGCGCCGCTTCCGTGGTGTGCAGCTTCAGCTGGGCCAGGTCCACGGTGGGCTGCGCGCCCAGGACGACCAGGCGCTCCACCAGGTTCTCCAGCTCGCGCACGTTGCCGGGCCAGGGCATGCGCGCGAGCGTGGCCACGACCTCGGGGGACAGGGTGGTGACGGGGGAGCGCGGATTGCGCGCCCGCGCCTGCGCCACGAAGTGCTCGGCGAGCTTGGGGATGTCCTCCGTGCGCTCGCGCAGCGGCGGGACGCGGAGGGACACGACGTTGAGCCGGTAGAAGAGGTCCGCCCGGAAGCGGCCTTCCTTCACCCGCGCGTCCAGGTCCTGATGGGTGGCGGCCAGGATGCGCACGTCCACCCGGCGCGAGCCGTCCGCGCCCACGGCCCGCACCTCGCCGTCCTGGAGGACGCGCAGCAGCTTCGCCTGGAGCTCCGGGGGCATGTCCCCGATTTCATCGAGGAAGAGCGTGCCGCCGTCCGCCTCCAGGAAGAGGCCGCGGCGCGTGGTGGTGGCGCCGCTGAAGGCGCCCTTGATGTGGCCGAACAGCTCGCTCTCCAGGAGGGCGTGGGGCAGGGCGGTGCAGTTGACCGCCACGAAGGGCGCCGGGCTCCGGGGCCCTCCGAATGCAGCGCCCTGGCGACCAGCTCCTTGCCGCTGCCGCTCTCCCCGCGGATGAGCACCGGCGCTTCGGAGGCGGCCACGCGGTCGATGAGCTCGTAGAGCGTCCGCATGGGCACGCTGTGGCCCAGCAGCGCCCCCAGGCCGTTGCGCTGGGCCACCTGCCGCTTGAGGTCGCGGTGCTCGGCCTTCAGGCGCCGGGCCTCCAGCGCCCGCCCGACGTGGAGCAGCACCTCGTCCAGGCGGAAGGGCTTGGTGAGGTAGTGCCAGGCGCCCCGCTTCATCGCCTCCACCGCGCTCTCCACCGCGCCGAAGGCGGTCATCAGCAGCACCGGCAGCTCCGGGTCGTGCCGCCGCGCCGCCGCGAGCACGTCCAGCCCGTCCACCTCCTCCATGCGCAGGTCGCACAGCACGACGTCGTAGACGCGGGCCTTGAGCTGGGCGATGGCGTCCGCGCCGCCCGTGGAGAGGTCCACGCGATAGCCCGCGTCCGTGAGGGGCTCCTTCAACATCTGTCCCATCTCCTCGTGGTCATCCACCACGAGGATGCGCGCGCTAGACGGCATGACGTTCCTCCCAGCCAGGCGCGGCGGCCACCGGCCACCGCAGCGTGACGACGGTGCCCCGGCCGGGCTCGCTGTCGACCCCCACCTGGCCCCCATGGTTGCGGACGACCTGGGCCACCACGCTCAGCCCCAGGCCCGTGCCCTGGCCCCGCTTCTTGGTGGTGAAGAAGGGGTCGAACACCTGGTGCAGGTGCTCCGGCGCGATGCCCCGGCCGTCGTCCTGCACGCGGATCTCCACCTGCTCCACCGCCCCGGCGTCCGCCGCCGCGTACGCCCTGGCGCTCAGCCGCACGTGGCCTCCGGCGGTGCAGGCGTCACAGGCGTTGAGGGCCAGGTTGAGCAGCACCTGCTGGAGTTGATCCGCGTCCGCCGCGAGGCACGGGAGCCGCTCGGGCACGTCCCACTCGAAGTGGACGCGGCGGCGCTCGGCCTCCACGTCGAGCAGCTCCTGGAGGCCCCGGACGACGGGCGCGAGCGGGACGACGCCGGCCCGCGCGGGCTGCAGGCGCGAGAGGTCCAGGAGCTGCCGGATGATGCGGCTCACCCGGTCGATCTGCGTGACGATGGCGCTGAGGCCCCGGCCCTGCGGGTGCTCCACGCCGCCCACCTTCTGGAGCATGTACTCGGCGTGCCCCCGGATGATGCCCAGCGGTGTGCCAATCTCATGCGCCACGCCCGCGGCGAGCACGCCCACCGTGGCCAGCTTCTCCGCGCGCAAGAGCTGGTCCTCCAGCATGCGCACGTTGCTCAGGTCCTCCAGCACCAGCAGCGTGCTGGCCTCTCCGTCGCCGTGCTCCAGCGGGACGGCGTGGACGTTGAACTGGTCCTTCTCGTTGAAGAGGCTGAGCGGTTCGCCGTGCAGGCTGCGCACGGCGCCCTTGTCCCGCGCGGACAGCACCAGCGCCCCCAGCCGCTGCACCGCCGCCGAGGACGCCGTGGGGAAGGCCTCCGGGAGGGTGCTGCCCACGGCGCTGTCGGGCAGGCGTGCCCGGAGGGCCTGGTTCACCGCGCTGATGCGGCCTTCGTGGCTCAGGGCCAGGATGCCCGTGGGGATGTGGTCGAGGATCTTCTGCGTCTTCTCGTGCAGGTGCGCGAACCTCGCCGCGTGGCGCAGGCTCTCCCGGAGCGCCACGGCCCGGCGGTTGGCGAGCACCACGTAGGTCCCGAACGCGACCAGGAACACCGCGACGAGCAGCGCCGCCAGCGACAGGCGCAGCACCAGGGTGCGCTCGTGGGAGCGCAGGGCGTTCGTGGAGGAGAGCGTCGCCACGGACCAGGACGCCTCGCCGCGCATGCGCAGGGGGCGGAACGTGGCCACCGCGTCCGCCTGCCCCAGGCCCAGGCGCTGCGCCTCCGCTTCGTTGAGCCGCAGCGTCCCGGACGCGCCCGCGCGCATCCGCGCCACCAGCGCGCGCAGCCCCGGCACGAGCGCGCCCGCGGACTCACCCAGGCGTCCGTGCCAGGACGCCAGGGCCGGGTCGCTCATGGGCGCGGGCGTGCCGTGCGCGCCCAGCAGGAGCAGCCGCGTGTTCCCGTCCACCGTCACCATGCGCAGCGGCGCGAAGAGGGGCTCGGTGTCCACGAGGATGGCGACGGCGCCTCCGCCCCCGGGCGCGTCGGAGTCGATGCGGGTCGCGAAGACGCGCATCCACCCGGACGACGCCGCGCCTTCGATGGGGTGCGAGGGGATGACGTGCCCCACCGGGGCCGCGAGCGCCTGACGCGCGGTGTCCGCGAGCGCCGGGGGATGGACGGCCTCCCGTGGCAGGTGGCGCGACTTGTGGTCCACCAGGAAGAGCCGCTCCTCGCCGTCCGGGCCCAGCACGGCGATGGCGCGGTACTGGCCCACGGCCTCCAGGAGCGCCCGCAGCTCGTTGTGATGGTCTCCGGTGGAGCCGGGCTGGGCGAGCAGCTCGCTCGCGAAGCGCAGGTTGTCCCCCAGGTCCTCGAGCGAACGGGCGACGCCGCTGGCGGCTTCCTCCAGCTGGGCCTGCCGGTCCCGCCCGAACTGTTCCACGAGCGCCTGCCGGTCGCGCTGGATGAACCACACGGCTCCGCCCGCCACGCTGGCCAGGGCGACGAGCAGCAGCAGGAGGGGAGCGAGGAGCCGGTGCATGGGTGGGAGGGAGTCCACACAACGCAAGGCCCGGGCCAGCCGTTCCCTCCAGGGGCCCGCGCCTGCCGCCCTGCGCGGACCGCCGCAAATCACCACACCGGGGCTGGCACTTTGCCGCGCTAGAGTGGCTGCCCCCTCGAACGGAGACCGAGCTGAACATGAGCCAGAACCTCTTCGACATCCCCCTCAAAGGCATCGACGGCGCCCCCCGGACGCTCGGTCAGCACAAGGGCAAGGTGCTGCTGGTCGTGAACGTCGCGTCCAAGTGCGGCCTGACGCCCCAGTACGAAGGCCTGCAGAAGCTCTACGCGAGCAAGCAGGCGCAGGGCCTGGAGGTGCTGGCCTTCCCCGCGAACGACTTCCTGGGGCAGGAGCCGGGCAGCGAGGCGGAGATCCAGCAGTTCTGCACGCTGAAGTACGACGTGACCTTCCCGATGTACTCGAAGATCTCCGTGGTGGGGCAGGACAAGCACCCGCTCTACCAAGCGCTCACGGGCGCCATCCCGGAGGCCACGGGCGAGGGGCCCATGCGCGCGAACCTCAAGGGCTACGGCATCACGGCCAACCCTCCGCCGGAGGTGCAGTGGAACTTCGAGAAGTTCCTCATCGGCCGGGATGGCCGCGTCGCGGGCCGCTTCGCTCCGGACGTGGCGGCGGAGGATCCGCGGCTCGTGCAGGCCATTGACGCGGAGCTGGCGAAGCCGGCCTGACGTCAGGCCCCCGGCACCGGGGGCTGTGTCCGGCCACAGGCGCGGTTGGCCGGGACGGCGAGGTCGATCTTCCTGGGGCGGGGCAGGTTGAGGGCATTCATCACCTGGATGAACTCCTCGCGGCTCTTGCCCGCGAGCCGCGGGTTGTGGCGCTTCTCCTCACCGATGCTCGTCGCCGTGTTCCCGTGGTAGTCGTGCCCGGGATAGACGAGCGTCGCGTCCGGGAGCTGGAAGAGGACGCCAGTGATGGTGTCGTAGAGCTGGCCGGCGCTGCCGTTCTGGAAGTCCGTACGGCCGTTGCCCCGCACCATCAGGGCGTCCCCGGTGAACACGCGGTCGCCCAGCAGGTAGCTCACGCTGTCGTCCGTGTGGCCCGGCGTGGCGAGCACCTGGAAGGCGCACTGGCCGACGTGCACCGTGTCTCCATGGCGCACGTGGAGGTCGGCGCACTCGGCCCCTCCCGCTCCGGCCACCACCTGGCACCTCGTGCGCTCCCGCAGCACGCCGGAGGCCGTGACGTGGTCCGCGTGCACGTGGGTGTCGAAGACGTGGGTGAGGACCAGTCCCAGCTCGGCCACCCGCCGCAGGTCGCGCTCCACCTGCTCCAGCACCGGGTCGATGAGGGCGGCCTGACGCGTGGCCTCGTCCCCGATGAGGTAGGTGTAGGTCGAGGACTCGGAGTCGAAGAGCTGGCGGAAGATCATGTCGAATCCTTCGGGTTCGGACTCCTGAATCCTGCTCCGAAAGCCAGGCCCAAGAAAGGGATGTCCTGCTTTCAACGGAAAATCACCTTGGAGCGCAGTTGCCGTGGGATGCTTCCGAACGCAGGCTCGCCAGCCCTTACACGGAGGTCGCATGTCCGCTCCCTCGCAGCACCACCGCGTGCTGATCATCGGCGGAGGCACCGCGGGCCTCACGGTCGCGGCGCGGCTGCGGCGCAAGGGCGTGCGGGATGTCGCCGTCCTGGAGCCTTCGGCGCATCACTACTACCAGCCGCTGTGGACGCTGGTGGGCGGGGGCGCCGCGGACATCGCGAGCTCCGTGCGGCCCCAGGCGGACTACATCCCGAAGGGGACGAAGTGGATCCAGGACCGGGCGGAGGAGGTGGACCCGGTCCGGCAGGAGGTGTGCACGCGGGGCGGGGCGCGCCTGACGTATGACTTCCTCGTGGTCGCCCCCGGCATCCAGCTGGACTGGGACAAGGTGCGCGGCCTGCGCGAGGCGCTGGAGACGCCCTTCGTGTCCAGCAACTACGACTTCCGGCTGGCGCCGAAGACGTGGGAGATGGTGCGGGCGTTCCAGGGGGGCACGGCCCTCTTCACGCACCCGGCCACGCCGGTGAAGTGCGCGGGGGCGCCGCAGAAGATCATGTACCTGGTGGCGGACCACCTGCGCCGCAGCGGGCTCACCGGGAAGTCGCGCGTCGTCTTCGGCTCGGGGGCCCGGACCCTCTTCGCGGTGCAGCCCTTCGCCCGGGTGCTGGAGGGCGTGGTGGAGCGCTACGGCATCGAGACGCACTTCGGCCACGACCTGGTCGAGGTGCGCGCGGCCACCCGCGAGGCCGTCTTCACGGTGACGCGGGACGGGCGCAGGGAGGAGGTGACGGTGGGCTACGACGTGCTGCACGTCACGCCCCCGCAGAGCGCGCCGGACTTCATCAAGCGCAGCGCGCTCGCGCACCAGGACGGCCCGAACGCGGGTTGGGTCAAGGCGCACAAGCACACGCTCCAGCACCCGGAGCACCCGAACGTGTTCGCCATCGGCGACGCGAGCGACCTGCCCACGTCCCGCACCGGCGCCGCCGTCCGCGCGGAGGCGCCGGTGCTGGTGGAGAACCTGGTCGCCGTCATGGAGGGGCAGGAGCCCACGGCCCGGTATGACGGCTATGCGTCCTGTCCGCTGGTGACGGGCTACGGGCGGATGCTGCTCGCGGAGTTCGACTACGAGGGCAAGCCCGCGCCGAGCCTTCCGTTCATCAACACCCTGGTGGAGCGGCGGGACCTGTGGCTGCTCAAGAAGTACGGGCTGCCGCGCCTGTACTGGGACTGGATGCTGCGGGGCCGCGCCTGACACTTGGGCAAGGGACCTCTCGACGGTGGAGCCCGCCCGTGCCAGCGTCCCGGCCGTGACTCCCTACGACAAGATCTTCGAGAACAACAAGCTCTGGGCGGAGGAGCAGCTCCGCGCGGATCCGGACTACTTCACCAAGCTGTCGTTGTCGCAGCAGCCGGACTTCCTCTACATCGGATGCTCGGACAGCCGGGTCCCCGCCAACCAGATCATGGGCCTGCCGCCCGGTGACGTGTTCGTGCACCGCAACGTCGCCAACCTGGTCAACAACGTCGACCTCAACGTGATGTCGGTCATCAACTACGCCGTCCGGCAGCTGGACGTGAAGCACATCATCGTCTGCGGCCACTACGGCTGCGGCGGCGTGCGCGCGGCGATGCAGCCCAAGGACCTGGGCATCCTCAACCCCTGGCTGCGCAACATCCGCGACGTGTACCGCTTCCACAAGCAAGAGCTGGACGGCATCACGGACGAGACGAAGCGCTACGAGCGGCTGGTGGAGCTCAACGTCCTGGAGCAGAGCATCAACATCATCAAGACGGCCGCCGTGCAGAAGTCCTACCTGACGCGCGGCTTCCCCGTCGTGCACTCGTGGGTGTTCGACCTGCGCAACGGCATCCTCCAGGACCTGAAGCTGGACTTCGTCCAGACGCTCCACAACATCCAGGAGGTCTACGACCTCACGAAGGAGTAGGGGACCGGGACGGACGACAACTCAATCGTCGTAGTCGTCGTCATCATCGTCGTCACGCTTGCGCTGCTCCTCGGCCTGCTTCTCTGATTCGGAGCGGGCCACCGAAGCGGCCGCTGAAGGAATGGAGTCAGGGACTCCCGCGAAGAGTGCTGAGCCACGGAAGCGGATCTCCGCATAGAAGCGTCCTCCCAGCAAGCTGATGCTCCGGGGCAGTCTGGCTCCAAAGTCGTACCCTCCCTTCACGGTATGGGTGGGGACCAGTTCCGATATTTCCATGAGGGTGCAGCCCGCGGCTTCTGGAAACTTGTAGTTGTGTAGATCGTTGAACTGGACATTCAACAGCAGGCCTCCCAGGACCGCCTTGGAGTCCGAGGAGGCCGCTCGTTGAATGATGCGGAGTTCCGCGAAGAAGGCGCTTCCCAACCTGAGAAGGACGGTCCCGTCGAAAAGCGGGATGGCATGCGGGTTGGCGAGCGCCGAGCGTAGCGCAAGCCAGATGAGTGCCAGCTCCCGATCGGCCTCGTGCCAGACATCCGCGGGGAGCAGGAGCTTTTTCGCGAACCAGTCCTCGATGTTTCCATTGATCACCCGATTGGCGTACTTGTCCCAATGCATTGGCTTGTTTTCCCTCCATGCGTTGGTCTTGAGATACGAGCCCTCGAAGAGGTCGAGCCAGCTGCTCGCGTCCCGTGCGGTTTCTTCTTCCAAGGGCAGGAGGACGCATGGATATCTGCGTGACCATGCGTCGCGCTCGTCGACTCCCTTATTCCCTACGACGAATGGGTTTTCGTCACGGCGCAAGAGCACGTCTCCCACTGGAGGAACTTGTTCCAACACGGGCAGGGATGATTTCTCCGCGTTCGTCATCCGCTCCTTCGTCACGGCGAATGCGGGTCGTTTCCCGCCTGCGAAATCGATCAATTCGCCCTCAATGCGAAGTCTCAGCACTGCTGCGGGTGGAGGACCTGCCACCAACTCCTCCAAGGCGGCCCTCCAGTTCGTGACCGGAGTGGCGATCTTGGGGTGAAGGGCCTGTGTCAGCAGCAGGCCAGCGCGCGCATGGAGGAATGCTGTGCGCTCGTCCGCGTGAGTCGTCAGCTTTTTCAGCACACCATCCAGGAAGGGATCCGCCAGGAAATCCGCCTCATTCCATCCGTCAACCTCCGCGAGGAGCCGGCTCAAGGATGTTGGTTCCGGCTCGATGTCGTGGACGTGTACCCACGGGCGTCCCTCGGCCCGGTGTTTGGCGTCGGGTACGTTAATCAGATGAACGGTCGAGCCCGTTCGCAGGGCCAGGGGACCGATCTTCCGGCGGCGGGCCTGTGCTTGATAGGCCTTTGGATCCTCTGGCTTCGCGGGAGTCAGGGGCAGTCCCAGCTCATCCTGCAACCGGGTCATCAGGACTTCGGTGCGTTCCTCTGCTGTGGATGTCGCGGCGATGCCGAGGGCCCTGGCCAGCCGCATTCGCTCGTGCATGCCCATCCGGAGCTTCGCTGAGCCCTCCTCGGTCCGAAGGGCGCGCATCTGCAGATGGCGCTGGCGTCCTGATGTTGATGCGGAGAACGAAGATGCAGAACCGGATCCGTCTTCTTTGACCCATTGGCTCAGTTCATTCGCGGCTGGAATGGGCTGGAGTGGCGGCAGGTGCCCTTGGCTGCGGAACAGCTCGATGCCGTCAGGGGGTTCGAACTGGAGCCTGCCGTCGGAGAAGTCCGCAGCAAGCCATCGCTCGAAGTGCTCGAATGGGGTCGTGGAGACCACGAGGCTGTTCGAGCCCGCGAGCGCTTTGAGCCGTTCCCTGCCTTCGGCGGCCTCCTTCACGGAAACCAGGCGGACCTTCTTGTCCTGGATGAGCTGCTCGATGCCCCGTGGCAATAGCCTGTCCTGGTCCTCAAGGAGGACCAGCGCGATGGGGAATGGGCCCTCTCCGAAGAAGCAACGGGTGAGTTCAGAGAATGCCACGTCCATCTTCAGGCCCCATCCCATGAGATCGATGATGATCCGGGAAGGCTCTTCCACAGGTTTCAGTGCCTGTTCCGCCAGCTTGACCAGCGCAGGCCATTCACTTGAGGGGACCTGCAGGATGTCGAGCAGCAGCTCGCGTCGTCGCAGGTCCTCGAAGAAGAAGCGGACTCCTTGCTCCTGGTCCGACACAAGCCTGCTGAGATGGGAGATGATGGTGGAGTCCTTCCATGATGCGGGATTTCCATCCTGCTTGCGCCAGCGCTCCAACCAACTGGCTGCAACCGCCGCCTGCTTCTCGTTCCGCCCTTCGATGTAGGCGTTGATCCTCGCTCCCAGGGACATCACTTGGCCTCCGGCAATTGACAACGTGGATGGTTGCACCTGTCTACGCTTCGGGGAACGTCGTAAGTTCGCGAAATGATTGCAGTGCAATCGAATCCGCTGGAGGGCCCCGTGGCGTCGACGCGCACCTGTGCGGCTTGCAAGCCCTGCAAGACCGCTTGAGGAGGCTGACGCGGGCAGCCGTCCTAGACTCGTCCGCCGCATGCGCTTCTTCCTGACCCTTCCGGATGGACGTTCCTTCGCGCTGGAGAAGCCGGTGGTGTCCGTGGGCTCCGAGCCCGCGTGCGACGTCGTCCTCTCCGCGCCCGGGGTGAAGGGCAGCCATGCCCTGCTGTTCCGGGACGCGCGGGGGTGGACGGTGTCCGCCGCCGGTCCGGACTGCGACGTCCGGGTGCGTGGCAAGCGCGTGGAGCTGTCGCCCCTGGAGCCGGGGGCCTCCTTCACCCTGGGCAAGGCCTCGCTCACGCTGACGGCTTCCGAGGCTCCGGCAGGATTGGCGCCTTCCGTGGCGCCCTCCCGTCTGCTGGGCGTGCTGACGGACTTCGCTTCGCGACTGCTCGTGCAGCGTCCCGCGTCGGAGCTGCTGGAGGCCGCGCTGCGAGGCATCGCGGACGTCACCTCCGCGGACGTGGGCTTCCTCGTGTCGGTGGAAGGCGAGCGGCGGCAGGTGCTGGGGGCCACCGGCTCCGTGCCGGCTTCGGTGGTGGTGGACAGCCTGGTGGATCAGGTCGTGGGCTCTGGTGCTCCAGTGCTGGTTCCGGACGTCGCGGCGGAGGCGGCGCTCGCGGGCGCTCCCAGTGTCCTGGCGCTGCGGCTGACCTCCGCCCTCGTGCTGCCGCTTCGCGCGGCCTCCGCGCCCCTGTGCGCCGTGTACCTGGGGCGGCGCCTGGGCAGCCCTCCGTTCTCTCCTCGTGAGTTGGAGGAGGCCATGGCGCTCTCCTCGCTCGCGGCGCTGCTGCTGGCGACGTCGCGAGAACTGACCGACCTGCGCGCCCAGGTGGACAGCCTCACGCAGCGCATCGCCGCGGCCACGTTCGAAGGGCTCATCGGTGAGTCGCCCGCGATGCGCAACCTCTACCGGCAGGTGGAGCGCCTGGGGCCCACGTCCCTTCACGTGCTCATCCAGGGGGAGACGGGCACGGGCAAGGAGGAGGTGGCCCGCGCCCTCCACCGGCGGAGCGGCCGGCGGGGACGGCTGGTGGCCATCAACTGCGCGGCGCTCCCGGAGTCGCTCATCGAGCGCGAGCTGTTCGGCCACGCTCGCGGGGCGTTCTCCGGCGCGACCTCCGACCGCGCGGGGCTGGTGGAGGCGTCGGACGGGGGCACGCTCTTCCTGGATGAGATTGGGGACATGCCGCTGTCGCTCCAGTCGCGCCTGCTGCGCGTCGTCCAGGAGCACGAGGTGACGCGGCTGGGGGAACACCGTCCCCGCAAGGTCGACATGCGCGTCATCGCCGCCACGCACCAGCCGTTGAAGACGCTCGTCGCCCAGGGCGCCTTCCGCGAGGACCTCCTCTTCCGCCTGGACGAGGTGCGCCTGGAGGTGCCCCCGCTGCGGGAGCGCGGCGAGGACGTGCTGCTCATCGCGCACCACGTGCTGAAGCAGCAGGGGGCTCGCGCGCGGGGCTTCACGCAGAAGGCGGCGGAGGCGCTGCGCGGTCATCCCTTCCCGGGCAACGTCCGCGAACTCGTGTCCCGGGTGCGGCGCGCGGCCATCCTCGCTTCGGGGGAGCTCATCGGCGTCGAGGACCTGGACCTGGCCGCGGACACGGCGCCGCTGGTGCCCCTGGACGAAGCGCGCGATGCCTTCGTGCTGCGCTACGTGCGCGAGGCCCTTGCCCGCAGCGGCGGCAGCAAGAAGGAGGCGGCCCGGGCCCTGGGCATCGGCCTGCGCTCCGTGTTCCGCTACCTGGGCGAAGAGGGCTAAGGGCTGTCCTTCCTCCTTCGCGTTGAAGTACTCCTGCGCCCATGCGCTGCCCGTTCCCGTTCCTCCTCGTGCTCGGGGTCCTGCTGGTGGGCCCGGGGTGCCCGCTCGACATCCAGGTCCGGGAGGCGCCGGACGCGGGCTGTTCAGGGGACTCCTGCGTGCTGTCGTGTGCCGCCGACCGGGAGTGCCCGGAGGGACAGCGCTGCGAAGACTTCTACGATGAGTGCGAGCCCGGCCCCCGCCTCACCGAGCCCTGTTCGGACAACATCGCCTGCTCCGGAATCGCGAGCTGCAAGGACGGACGCTGCGCGCAGCGCTGTTCCGTGCAGGGCTGTCCCCAGGGCTACCAATGCTCGCCGGGACCGGAGTCCCTGTGCGTCGAGACGTGTGAGGGCCTGACCCCCGGGAACCTGGGGAGGTTCTGCGAATCCTCGCTGGAGTGCACCCGCTGCGGCCTCTGCACCGACTCCGGAGGTGGGAAGAAGTGCCACCACCCCTGCCGGTCGGATGCGGAGTGCCCCGATTCCCGGCCCGGGGCGTGTGTGCTGATCCCCGGCTCCACCCTTCGCGTGTGCCAGCAGTGACGGGGCCCCGGGGTTTGCCCGCGCGGATCGCGCTTCCTAGACTGCGCGCGCGATGACGGGCGAACTGCTGGCCGGCCGCTACCAGTTGGAGCAGGAGTTGGGGCGGGGCGGGATGGCGACGGTGTTCCTCGCCCGCGACCTCCGGCTGTCCCGCCGCGTGGCGGTGAAGGTGATGCACCCGGGCATGGAGGCCCGCCTCACCGAGCGCTTCCGCCAGGAGGCGGAGGTGGTGGCGTCGCTCCAGCACCCCAACGTGCTGGCGGTGCATGACTTTGGCGAGGACGCCGTGCGCGGTCCGTTCCTCGTCTGTGAGTGGGTGCAGGGGGAGAACCTGCGCGAGCTGGCGCGGCGCCTGGCCCCCATGCCGCCGGAGGCTGTCGCGCTCCTGGGCTGGGAGCTGGCCCGCGCGCTGGAGGCTGCGCACGCGCGTGGCGTCGTGCACCGGGACGTCAAGCCGGAGAACGTGCTCGTGGCGCGTGGCGGTCCGCTGAAGCTCGCGGACTTCGGCATCGCGGCGCTGGCGGACGGGGCCCGGCTGACGAGCACGGGCGCCATCATCGGCTCGCTGGCGTACATGGCCCCCGAGCGCATCGACACCGGGGCGTGGTCTCCGGCGTCGGACGTCTACGCGGTGGGCGTCGTGTTGTTCGAGCTGTGCGCGGCGCGACGCCGCACGCCGGAGAGGGCAGTGCCGGCTGGCGGTCTCGGTGATGACTCGCGATGCGCCGTCGCTGTTGGAGGTCGCGCCGGGCACTCCCGCGCCGCTGGGGGCGCTGGTCGCGCGGTGTCTTGCGCGGGATGCGCG
>NZ_JBKGHJ010000223.1:0-13391 GCF_046520365.1 Corallococcus sp. 4LFB | reverse complement strand
GCCGCGTCCAGGGGGGCGCCCTCCTTCGCGTCGCACACCGCCAGCGGGTGCACCTCCGCCACCGCGTCGTCCGGGCGCTTCACGGACGCGCTGGGGCCCGCGTCTTCCGAGCCCTGGGCGAGCGTCCCCGCGTCAGCCCCCACGACGGAGGCCGCCGTGCCCGCATCCGTGCCCGCGTCGGCGACCGCCGGAGGGTTGCGTTTGCAGGAGGCGAGCAGGAGGAGACAGACAGCGAGCAGACCGCGCCGCGACATGGGCCGGGAGGCTATGGCATCCGCCCCATGCACAGGAAGCGGGGACGTGCCTGCCCGCCTGAGGGGTCCCCTGCCCTCCCCGGCTGCATTACCCTCCGGCCTCCATGAGAGAACTCATCCTGGCATCCACCTCCAGCGCGCGACGGGCCCTGATGGACGGGCTGGGCCTGCCCTACCGCACCGAAGCCCCCGGCGTGGACGAACACGTCCCCGCGGACCTGCCCGCGGACGAGGCCGTGCGGATGCTCGCCGTGCGCAAGGCCCGCGCGGTCCAGGAGCGCCACCCGGAGGCCTGGGTGCTGGGCGCGGATCAGCTGGTGGAGGTGGGCCAGGACGTGCTGGGCAAGCCCCGGGACCGGGACGCGGCGCGGACGCAGCTCCAGCGCCTGCTGGGGAACACCCACGTCATCCACACCGCCGTGTGCCTGCTGGGCCCTGGCGGCCACCACTCGGAGACGGTGGAGGACACGCGCCTCACGTTCTTCCCCGTCCCGCCGGACGAACTGGAGCGCTACCTGGACACCGGCGAGTGGGAGGGCTGCGCGGGCAGCTACCGCGTGGAGGGCCGGGGGCAGGCGCTGCTCCAGAAGCTGGAGGGCGACCGCACCAACGTGCAGGGATTGCCCATGCTGTCCGTGGTGCGGCTGCTGCGGCAGGCGGGCTTCGACCTCTTCGCCCGCCCGTGAGCGCGGAGGCTCACCCCGCGCTGGACAGCTCCGTGAGGATCTCCTGGTACGCGGCGCGAGCCTTGTCGGCTTGGTCCGCCTTGAAGCTCACCGCGGCCACCACCGGGTGGCCGCCCCCGCCGTAGCGGCCGGCGATGGCGGCCAGGTCGTGCTGGCGCGTCTGGGGCTTCCACGGGTTGGAGCCCAGCGACACCTTGGCGCGCGACGCGCCCTGCCCACCCACAGCGTGTAGCGCGCGTCCGGGTAGAGCGCGTACGCGATGAACTTGTTGAGGCTGTCCACGCCCTCGTCCACCAGGTCGAAGTGGACGACGCCGTGCTCGTACCGGGCCTTCTCACGCACGAGGTCGATGTTGCGCTGGTGCCGGGAGAGCAGCGGCTCCAGCGGGGTGGCGATGAGCGGCGACGCGGCGATGTCCGCCAGCGAGTCCGTCTGCATGCGCCGGATGACCTCCGGGATGAGCGCGTCGTCCCGGGTGGACTCCAGCACCGTCATGATGCGCAGCGCGGGCTCCTCCAGCGCCACCGCCATCTGGGGGCTGGGGAACTGCGCGCCGTCGATGATTTCCGCCCAGTGCAGCAGGTCCTTCAGCGGGGACGCGTCCCAGCCGAAGCGCTCGCGCGCCACGTCCGCCAGGTACAGCGTGCAGCTCTTGCGCCGGGGGTCGTGGAATTTGCGGCCGCTGGTGTCGCGCTGGAAGTGGGGCTCGTCGCCGGGCTGCTGGAAGGCGGAGGCGTGGTGGTCGAACCACCAGGTGAGCCGCGCGTCCTGGCTGTAGCGGAAGTCGACGATGACGTTCTCGTCCCCGGTGAACACCGCCGGGTCGATTCCCTCCGCGCCCGGCTTGTGGGCCAGCCCCCGGTAGCTGAACGTCGCGTCCGCGCGCACGCGCTCCCGGTAGAAGCGGGTGAAGACCGCGGCGCTGGCCGCGCCGTCGAAACAGTTGTCGTGGAAGAGGACCTGGACTCGCATGGGCGTCCGCCCTCTACCCTGAATCCCCGCCGCGCCCCAACCCCACCGTGGCTCCCTGGCCGCGGGGACTGTGGCCAGGGGGTGACACCCGACCCAGCTCCCGTCGTTCCATGGCATTGAACGAGATGCGCGCCATTGAACGATGCGTGGAAATCACCGCACGGGGTGAACGAAAAACTCGACAGAACGAGGAACGACCCTGAAGGGCTGAAAAAAGGAAGGCCCTCCGGCCCTGCGGAAACCCGCTATCCGCAAGGAAAACCCCCGGAATCAGGGACCTGACAGGGAGGCTGAGCCCTGGCACCTCGCCTGCATGGTGTCAGACCGACGAGGTACTCACCCGCGCGGCACGAAGCGGCGGGAGGAACCATGGCGAAGCGGACCGCAGGCAAGGCGAAGGGTGGCACGGTGGTGCGGCGGCAGGGTCGGCGGGTGATGCCCGCGCTGCGGCGCACGGCGAAGCGCGCGCGGGTGGCGGCCCAGAAGGCCCAGCTCACCGTGGGAGAGGTCATCGCGGCGGCGTTCGACACGGCGGGCGGCGAGATGAGCGGCGTGCTGGAGCTCGTCACCTCCCCGGCGATGACCCGCGCGCTGGGCCGTCGCATCGTCGTCGTGGGCTGAGCGCAGCCCGCGTCCCGGCCCGTGAAGCCCAGGCCGTGCTTCCGGCAACGGATGCGCGCGGGCGCGGAAGCCGTCGCGACACGGCTGTCAGCCTTCCCCCACCAGGTGCCGCGCTTCGCGCGAGCGCGGGTGGAGCCTTCCTTCCCCTCCATTTCGTCCTGGAACCTGGATCCGTTGGACCGGAAAACGGATCCGCGTGCGGGTTCATCCAGACCCGGCACTGCCCGCGTTCGTCACTTCGCGCCGGGTGGGCCGCGCGCTTCGCACCTGAAACACGACGGCCCGTGCTCCCCGGTGAAACGGGGAACACGGGCCGGGAAGCCCCGGAGCGCGGGGCTTGGGACGCCTGTTACTGGCGGGGCTGCCAGCGCGGGCGGTAGTCGTCACCCTCGTTCGTCAGCACCGTGTACGTGTCCTTGGGGTGCTCGATGAACGCGCCGACCGCGGCGCCCGTGGCCGGGTCGATGGGCTGCACCCGGAGCGCTCCGCCGTAGACGTAGGCCACGATGCGGCCATCCGGGGAGAACGACGGCAGCGTGGCGTTGTCGGAGAGCAGCACCGGGGCGCCTTCCGCCTCGCCCGTGGTGGTGTTCACGCGCTGGAGGAAGATGGCGTTGCCCGGCTTGTCACCGCACAGCTCCGCGCCGACGTTGCCGCACAGCGTGGCCGCGCCCGCGATGTTCAGGTAGTAGGCGCGCACGTACGCCACCCAGCTGCCGTCCGGCGCCCAGTTCGGGTTCGCGATGTACGAGTCCACGCTGCCGCCCGCGACGGCATCCGAGGTGCGGTCCGCGAGCAGCGTGGGCGTGCCGCCGCCCGTCACCGGCAGCGAGTACAGCCGGAGCACCGGGGTGACGTCCGTGCCGAAGGTCACGGTCATGTTGTCCGGGTTGGCCAGGAACAGCAGCTGCGAGGTGACGCGGTTGTAGTGCGGCTGCTCACCCGACGTGGGCGAGCCCGCGAGCACGGCCGGCGCGCCGCCGCCCGTGGACACGAGGATGCCCGTGCCCGCGGCGCTGTAGGCGAAGTCCGTGCCGTTGGGCGCCCAGTCCGGGAAGGTGCCGCTGTTGGTGACCGACGTGGCCGTGCCGCCCGTCGCCGCGATGGTGGAGATGCCCGTGCTGCCGCGCACCCAGGCGATGAGGTTGCCCGGCTCCCACTCCATGTAGCGGATGCGAGCGCTGCCGCCCGTCGTCAGCACGGTGGGCTCGGCGGCCGTGAGCGGCACGGGGCGCACCGCGAGCTCCGCCGTGGCGGCGGTGACGTCCCCCTGCACGAAGGCCACCTGGGTGCCGCCCGGGCCGAAGCGCGGGTAGGCGCTGGTGCCGCCGTCCGCGCTGAGCGACGTCATGCCCGGCACGTCGTAGTCCGTCACCAGCGCGTGGGGGCCGCCGTCGTTGCCCGTCAAGGCGATGAGGAGCGACTGGCAGGTGGCGGCCTCGCAGCGCAGGCCCGCCATGCAGTCCGCGGACGCGGTGCACGCGCCGCCCTTGGCCACGTTCATGCCCGCGTCAGAGCCCGCGTCCATCTCCGTGCCCGCGTCCATCTCCGAGCCGGCGTCCATCTCCGAGCCGGCGTCCATCTCCGGGCCCGCATCCATCTCCGAGCCGGCGTCCATCTCCGAGCCGGCGTCCATCTCCGTGCCCGCGTCCTCTTCCGGCGGGGGCGTGAGGGTGTGCAGTTCGCACGTGTTGTCCGCGTTGCAGATGTACGCCTGGCCCTCCGGGGGCGTGCCCTTGTCACGGCAGTCGAACTGGTCGACGCACTCGTCGCCACAGCCCGTGGCCAGCACCGTCAGCGCCCCGAACAACGCACCCCACACCACTCGCTTGGTCATTCTCATGGCCTCCAAAGTCAGGGGGCGCGTCATAGCTTCGCGTTCACGGGTGACGGGACGCCCTGAAGGGCCTGTCATCCGGGCTTGTCCGTGATTGAACGGCTCTGGGAAGAAGGGTGCTCAATGATCGACACGCACTGCCATCTGGACGCCTCGCGCTTCGACCCGGACCGCGACAGCGTCGTCACGCGCGCCTGGGCCGCGGGCCTGCACGGCATCCTCATCCCCGCCGTGGGACCGGAGACGTGGGAGCCGCTGCTGGAGCTGCCCCGCAGGGACGCGCGCATCCAGGTGGGGCTGGGCATCCATCCGCAGTTCCTGCCGGACCTGCGGCCGGAGGACGACGGCGCGCACCTGGAGCGGCTGGACGCGCTCTTGGCCCAAGGCGGCGCGGTGGCGGTGGGCGAGTGCGGCCTGGATGGCCCGACGCTTCCGGGCGCCCCGCTGGAGCGGCAGCTGGCGGTGCTGCGCGGGCACCTGGCCCTGGCGAGCAAGCACGGGCTGCCGGTGCTGATGCACTGCCACCGGCTGCACCCGGCGCTGATGGAGCTTCTGAAGACGGAAGCCTGGCCGGAGGCGGGCATCCTCATGCACAGCTACAGCGGCGGCGCGGAGCTGGCGCGCTTCTACATCCAGAAGGGGTGTTTCTTCTCCTTCGCGGGCCCGGTGACGTGGGCGGAGGCGCGCAAGCCGCTGGACGCCCTGCGCGTGATTCCGGCGGACCGGCTGGTGGCGGAGACGGACTCGCCGGACCAGGCGCCCACGCCCTTCCGGGGGCAGCGCTCCGAGCCGGGCTACCTGCCCCACATCCTCGCGGGCATGGCGCAGGTGCTGGGGGAGCCGGTGGAGGTGCTCGCCCAGCGGACGACCGAGAATGCCCGCCGCCTGTTCCGGGAAGCTTTCCCCTCCCCTTCGCGGTAGGCGAGCGTCGCGTGATAGAGGAGCCCTTCATGAACCCGCAGCCCGCCCCCACACCCGCCGTTGAGCCCGAGGCGCCCCCCGCCTCCCCGGCCGCTCCGAACGCCGTCGAGACGCCGTCGCTCGCGAAGCCCTTCAAGCTGTCGCGCCGCTTCGACCGCACGGCGCGCCTCTTGGGCGACAACGCCATGGAGCGGCTGGCCAACGCGCACGTGGTGGTGTTCGGCCTGGGCGGCGTGGGCAGCTTCACCGCGGAGGGCCTGGTGCGCAGCGGCGTGGGCCGGCTGACGCTGGTGGACCACGACGACGTGTGCGTCACCAACACCAACCGCCAGCTGCACGCGACGGTGAAGGCGGTGGGCAAGTCCAAGGCAGAGCTGATGGCGCAGCGCTGCCAGGACATCAACCCGCAGGCGAAGGTGGAGGCGCTGCGCGAGTTCTACCGCGAGGAGCTGGCGGAGACGCTGCTGCCCGCGGGCAAGTACGACTTCGTGGTGGACGCCATCGACAACGTGAAGGCGAAGCTGCACCTGCTGCACCGGTGCGTGACGCTGGGCGTGCCGGTGGTCAGCTCCATGGGCGCGGCGGGACGCCTGGACCCCACGGCCATCCGCGTGGAGGACCTGAGCGAGACGCACATGGATCCGTTCGCCAAGGACATCCGCAAGCTGCTCAAGCGCAAGTACGGCGTGGAGACGGAGCGCCACACGGGCATCACCGCCGTGTACTCCATCGAGACGCGCCGCCAGCCGGTGCCGCTCAACTACGACGACGCGACCGACGGCTTCCTGTGCGTCTGCCCGCAGGACAACGAGTTCCACACCTGCGACCACCGCACGCAGATTGACGGCAGCGTGGCCTTCGTCACCTCCGCGTTCGGCATGAACGCCGCGGGCGTGGTGGTGCGCCGGCTGGCGTCCGCGCGGTAGCGCTTCAAGCGGCGTTCAAGCCACCCGGGGCCGGGCCTGCGTCACCGCGGGCTCCCGGCCGCACGGGCGGCGGAAGACGCAGCGGGCGCAGGCGTCCAGGTTGCCCGTCTGCGGGAAGGCCTCCGCCTCCTTCGGCGTGTTGGTGGCGGCGTCCTTCAACAACGCGCGCATCCCCTCCACGCTCCGGGCGAAGTGCTGGCGGAAGGAGTCCATGGCGGACGGGTCCACCGTCACGTCGTGCTCCAGCCCCTCGTTGAGGTAGACGAGCGACGCGCGCACCTTCTCCAGCGGGTAGCGGTAGCGCTGCGCGATGTAGAGCGCGTAGCCCAGCACCTGCTCGTCGTAGCCCTCGCGCGAGCGGCCCGTCTTCCAGTCCACCACCACGACGGAGCCCTCCGCGTCCACGTAGGCGAAGTCCGGGATGGCGAAGGTCTTCACCCCGTCCAGGACGAAGTGGGCGAAGTCGAAGCCCGCGTCCACCTCCAGCCACTGCGCGGGCTTGAGCCCCTTCGCGATGGTGGGCCAGCGCGACTGGAAGAACCACGCGAGCGCGGAGCGCACCGTTTCGAAGTTCTGCTTCCAGGCCTCGTTGGGGATTTCCTCCGCGTACTCGTGCTCCGCGAGGCCAGTGAAGGGCTTGCGGTACTTCGTCGTCCAGTACGCCTTGGAGCGCGAGTGCCGGAAGTCGTCCTGCATCAGCCGGTGCGTGCGCGCCTCCACCTTCGCGGGGTCCACCTCACGGCCGGCGCGCCAGTCCAGCAGCACGTCCTTGAGGGCCTCGTGCACGATGCTGCCCGCCCAGGTGTAGCGGTTGTGCAGCTTCTTGAGGACGTAGAGCTCGCGCACGTCCCGGGCCGCCTCCGCCTCCCAGCCGCCCCAGGAGCGGTAGTAGTAGAGGTAGTAGGCCCGGAGGCATTCGGAGAACTTCTCGTGGCGGCTCTTGGACCAGGAGAAGTCGTTGGTGATGGGTGGGCGGGCCATGGACGCGGGCATCCTATAGACGATCGCCCGTCCCGCCAGAAGGGGGACGGACGGCCGGACAACCGCCCCCTGCCGTCGGTAAAAACGCCGGGTGCACCCGACCGTACGGGTATGGTGCCGCGCCTCCCCCGCGAAGAATCACATGAGCCCACGCAAGCGCACCGTTTCCGGGGCCCTCCCCGCCCCCGTCTCCCCTGAACGCCACGCGGGCCTGCACGGCCCGCTGCTCTCCTGGTACGACCGGAACAAGCGCGACCTGCCCTGGCGCCGCACCCGCGACCCGTACGCCATCTGGCTCAGCGAGGTCATGCTCCAGCAGACGCAGGTGTCCACGGTCATCCCGTACTGGGAGCGTTTCCTCGCGCGCTTTCCCACGGTGAAGGCCCTGGCCTCCGCGCCCCTGGACGACGTGCTCTCCGGGTGGAAGGGGCTGGGCTACTACTCCCGCGCGCGCAACCTGCACCGCGCGGCGCGGGAGGTGGTGGAGCGCTTCGGCGGGAAGCTCCCGTCCACGGCGGAGGCGCTGCTCACCCTGCCCGGCTTCGGGCGCTACACCGCCGGGGCCGTGGCCTCCATCGCGTTCGGGGAGGAGGCGCCCATCGTGGACGGCAACGTGGCGCGCGTGCTGTCGCGCCTCTTCGAGGTGGAGGGGCTGCCCGGGGACCGCGACCGCGAGGCCACGCTCTGGGCGCTGGCCTCCGCGCTGGTGAAGGGCGAGCGGCCCGGGGACTTCAACCAGGCGCTGATGGAGCACGGCGCCACGGTGTGCCGGCCGGAGTCCCCGCTGTGCCTCCTGTGCCCCGTGCGCGACGGGTGCATCGCGTTCAAGAAGGGCCGCGTGGACGAGCTGCCGCCCGCCAAGGTGCGCGCCGCGCCCCGCAAGCTGTTCCTGGCGCTGGCCGTGTGGCCGCACGCGGGCACGCTCCTCTTCGCGCGCGCGCGGACAAGGGCCTCTTCGGCGGCCTGTGGGAGCTGCCCGCCGTGGAGGTGGAGGAGGACACGCCGGAGGCGGAGGCGACGGAGCGCCTGTCCACGACGCTGGGCGCGACGCTCACGCTGGAGGGCACGCTGGACAGCGTGCGCCGGCAGCTCACCCACCGCGACCTCACGCTGCGGCTGCTGCGAGTGACGGGCGACAAGCGCCCCACGAGGTCCGCCGCGTTCCAGGAGCTTGCGCTGGTGCACGCCGCAGGAGGCGGAGGCGCTGGGCATGAGCACGGCGATGCAGCGCGCGCTGGACGCGGCGCTGGGCCATGGCGTGATGGGCGGTGCGGCGGTGCCCGCGAAGAAGGCTCCGGGCCGTGCCCCCAGGAAGGCAGCCGGCCGCTGAAGCGTCTGGCGGCTTGCAATGCGAGGACCCTGAGTCCGGGGCCCTTCCGTTGATGGATTTTCCGAGCGGGATGGCCCGTTGGTCCCTCAACACTTCGCGACCTGGGATGTCGCTCCGGCAACCCCGCACGCCTTGGGTCTCTTCCGTGATGCAGGGGCGCGTCCGAAGCTTCAGGCCGCCTTTTCCAGGAGGAAGCCCCATGGCCCGTCAGAACGCGCAGAAGTCGCAACCAACCCCCGCGCCCAAGGCCGCTCCCGAGCGGCCCGAAGACAAGAAGCCGGCGGCCACGGCGAGCGCGCCCACGAGCAAGACCGCGGCGCCCACGCAGGAGCAGATCGCCCGCCGCGCCTACGAAATCTTCCAGGCCCGGGGCGGCACGCACGGCAACCCGGAGCATGACTGGCACCAGGCCGAGCGCGAGCTGCGGCTCGGCCGCCAGTAGTCCGTCGCTTGCCGGCCGCCCGCGCGCTTCAGTGCGCGGGCGGCAGTCCCTGGAGGGCCGGGCGCTCGGACTCGAGTGCCCGCTTCAGCCGGCGCTGCGCCTGCTTCAGCTCCTCCAGGATGCGCTCCGCGTCCACCACCGAGCGCATCGCCAGGCCGCACGCGGGCGTCAGCAGCACCGTGGACAGCGCGCGCGAGAAGCCGATGTCCCCCGGCAGCGCCGCCTTCAACGACGCCTCCACCGAGTCCGCCAGCTCCTCCACCGAATACGTGGACGCCAGGTCCGTGGGGATGACGCCCAGGCTCAGCGTGGCGCCGGAGTCCAGGAAGCGCTTCAACGCGTCCGTCTCCTCCAGCATCGCGTCCAGCGACAGCCGCACGTCCAGCGACACCAGGTCCGCCTGCGCGTCCAGCAGCGCGCCCCAGTCCGTGTTGCCGCAGCAGTGGACGCCCACGAGCGCGCCCTCGCGCTGCAGCGCCAGCACCAGGAGCCGCAGCTCCTGCTGCGCCAGCAGGTGCTGGGGGTTGAGCCGCACGTAGGCGTAGAGGCCGGGCTCGTCCAGGTAGAACAGGGGCGTGGTGCCCGTGCGCTTGAGGGCGCGCACCATGGCCAGCGCGCGCACCATCACCAGCCGGTACAGCGCCGCGTCCAGGCCCGGCACCGCCAGCACCGGCTCCCCCGTCGCGGTGCGCACCACGGAGCGCACGTGAAGGGGCCGGACAGCTGCGCCTTCGCGAAGGCGAGCTTGCGGTGCTCCACCTCCCAGAGGAACGGCTTCCACGCGCGGCACGCGTCCGCGGTGGGCTCGAAGGCCTCCAGGTCCCCGGACGCGAGCGCCGCGTCCAGCCGCGCCTCGAAGGCCGCGCGCCCGGCGTTCCACGCGTCCACGTCCACCGTGCAGACGCCGTCCTCGTCGAAGCGCAGGCCCGGCAGGCCCTCCAGCGCGGCGGGGATCATCAGCTCCGACGGGTGCCCCACCGGCAGCTGCGGCAGGAACGGGATGTCCATGGCGAGCGCGGCCTGCAGACCCAGCTCCACCTGGGTGTGCGGCAGGCTGCCGATGCCCGTCGTGGCACACGCGGGCAGGAGCTGGACGGCGCGACGGATGGTGGGCGAGGGCATGGGGGGCAATCTAACCCGTCCACGGAAAGGCGGCCGGACTTGCAGGGGGATTGTTCCCCCCGGAGACGTCCTGCGAGGCTGTCAGGCCCATGCCCAGGCTCGTCCTCATTGGCGCCGAGCAGTTCCCCCACCTGCGCGACGTGCTCCACCACGAGGCCCGGCGCGCGGACGCCCCGCTCACCGACGTCTCCGTCGACGCCTGGGGGAGCTCCACCACGCCGTGGGTGGAGGTGAAGGACGGCCGGTTCCGGGCGGGCCTGCTGGGCACGGGCGGCCCCGGTGACGAGGCCCTGCGCCCGGACGACGTCTTCTGGTGCCTCTTCGAGAAGCCCCTGCCCCCGACGCAAGGCCCCTACCTGGACACCGAGCACGAGGCCCTGCGGGACGGCTTCCACACCTGCTGTCCCGCACGCTCCATCAATCGCCGGGGCCTGCTCGCGCCGCTGTGGACGATGGCGGTCTGGCGGCTGCTCGCGCTGAGGCTGCCTTCGGGCCAGGAGCCGTGCGTCCTGCGCTCGCCCCACTTCCACCTGGGCCCCCGCCCCGAGGACGGGAGGCGGTGGAAGCCCTGGCCCCGCGAGGCCGAGTTCAGCCGGGCCCAGGTGTGGTGGACGGTGCCGTCTCCCGGCGCGCTGCACCTGGCCGTGGTGATGGGTCGGCGGGTGACGCTGTGGCCCCTGGAAGACCCGGGCGAAGGTGGCGCCCGGCCGCCGCCACCGGAGCTGGAAGCGGACCTGCTCCAGCTTCGCGCCGCCTGCGGCGCCGACGTCCTGGAGGTCCTGCTGGTGCCCTCCACCGGCCCCGACGGCGCGCCCGGCTGGACCGCCCTGCAGCTGTCCGCCCTCCCGGAGGAGCTGGAGTCGCTGCTCGCGCGGGAGCGCCCCGAGGCCCGGGCCCAGGTGGAGCACTTCGTCCGCGCGCTGCTGTCGGGCCAGGAGGTGGCGCGATGATCCTCGTGATGGGACCGGTGGACGAGCTGGTGACGGCCTTCTTCCTGGCGCACCTGACCGCCGCGAAGCGCGAGTACCTCTTCGTGGACGAGCGCCACCTGGGCACCCAGGTCCACCTGGAGCTCGACTGGGCCCCGGGGCCGCCCGGGCCTGGACGGCTCACCGGCGCGGTGCGCTTCCCGACATGGAGCGTGGCGCTGGACCAGGTGTCCGGCATCTTCTCGCGGCTGGGCACGGGGGGCATCGAACCGTCCCAGACGCCCGAGTCGCTCGCCGAGCGGGCCCACGCGGCGGCCCTGCTGGACCTGTTCCCCGGCCCGGTGGCCAACCGCGCCACCGCGATGCTCTCCAACGGCAGCAAGCCCTGTCAGTACGCCGCCATCCTCGCCGCCGGCCTGCGCGTGCCGGACACGCTGGCCGGGGGGACCCCGGAGCACTGGGAGCGCTTCGCGCGAGGCCTGGACGGAGACCCCATCATCAAGTCCGTCAGCGACGAGCGCTCCCTGGTGAAGCAGGTGTCATGGGAGGAGGCGCGCGCCGCGATGGGCCCCGGCCGACCCCTGCCCCCGCACCAGTTCCAGCAGCGCATCCGCGGCACCAACGTCCGGGCCCACGTCGTGGGCGCGCGCCACGTGCTGGCCTGCCGCGCGGAGTCCCTGGCGCTGGACTACCGGCACCCGGACATGACCGGCCACACGGTGCGGCTGCGCGCCACGGAGCTGCCCGCCCCCGTCGCCGAGGCCTGCCGCCAGCTGTCACGCGCGCTGGGGCTCGACCTGACCGGCATCGACCTCATCGAGCCGCCCGGAGGCTCCTCCCACCCCGGCGACTGGGTGTGCCTGGAGGTCAATACCTGCCCCGGCTTCATGTGGTTCGAACAGCACTCCGGCCTGCCCATCGCCCGGGCCCTTGCGGAGCATCTTCACCCTTCGCTAGGCTCTTCTTGCTGAAAATTTCCTGTCTCACGGGATTTTCAGCCTCAACGAGGGGGAATCACCATGGCGAAGCACGACATCGAGCAGGGGCTCATCTCGGCGCAGGACCTTCCGAAGCTGGCGGAGGCCGGGCACGTGGAGGCGCCCGCGGTGGGTCACAACGCCCAGGAGCTGCGGCGGGCGGTGCAGGACGCGCTGACGGAGCAGTGGTCGCTGATGGGCGTCATCGACACCGGGAAGAAGGCGTCGGACCTGGGCAAGAAGGCCGCGGACGCGCTCACGGACAAGGCCAAGAAGGACGAGGACGCGGCCACCCACCGGGAGAAGGACGCGCGTGACGAGGCCCACCGGAAGATGAACGAGGACAAGGCGAAGAAGAAGGGCAAGGAGGCCAGCGCCGCGCTCGGCGCCTCCGCGAATGCCTTCGCCAGCGCGCTGTCGGACCTGCGCGCCTGACGTCCCCGCTGGACCCGGGAAGACGGCCCGTCCAGGCCCCTTCCCGGCGCTTCACCCCGCCGCCTCCGCGTTCGCCCCTTCCCCGTCAGGTGACGGAGAAGTACGTGGCGTTCGGGTGGTGGAAGACGATGGCGGACACGCTCGCCTCGGGCTCCATCATGCAGCCGTCGGTGAGCTGCACGCCGATCTCCTCCGGCTTGAGCGCGGCGAACAGCTTCGTCTGGTCCTCCAGCCGGGGGCACGCCGGGTAGCCGAACGAGTAGCGCTTGCCGGTGTACTCCGCGCGGAAGCGCTCCAGCATCGTCATGTCCGCCCGGTCCGGGAAGCCCCACATGCTGCGCAGCTGCGTGTGCAGCAACTCCGCGTAGCCCTCCGCCGTCTCCAGCGCCAGGGCCTGCACCGCGTGCATCTTGAGGAACTCGCCCTTCGCCTTGAAGCCGTCCGCCAGCTCGCGGATGCCCGAGCCCGCCGTGGTGACGAACAGCGACAGCGCGTCCACGGGCTTCCCGTTCTGCAACGGCCGCACGTAGTCCGCCAGGCACAGGCCGTTGTCCTTGTCCTGCCGGGGGAAGTCGAAGGACGTCACCGGCTCGCCGTGGTGCCGTCGAAGAGGAGCACGCGGTCGCCGTCGCTGGCCGCCTTGAAGAACTGGAACACCGAGCGCGCGTGCATCACGCCGCCGCGCAGGAGCGTCTTCAGCTCCTCCACTGCCTCCTTCAGCGCCAGCGCCTTGCGCCCTTCTTCCGTCTTCGCCAGCTCCGCCTCCGCCGGGGTGCCCAGCGCGCGCGACGACGTGCGCAGGCCCAGGTGGCGGCCGTAGAGCATCACCGGGTTGATGAACTTCCAGATGTGATCCAGCGGCGTGTTGGTGAGCACGTGCCGCGCGAAGTCCGGCGCGGGCGGCACCGCGTCCAGCACCGGCACCTCCGTGCTGCGCGAGCGGCGCACCGGGGCGGCG
>NZ_JBKGHJ010000222.1:0-13408 GCF_046520365.1 Corallococcus sp. 4LFB | reverse complement strand
CCCGCGCCCTTCACGCCCGCCCCTCCCCGTCCGGCCCTTGCGCCGCCCGGCCCGGCCTCAACGTTCCGCTCAGGAGGCCTCCTCGCGAGGCCCGGCGGGCAGGGCCCCGGAAGGGGGAGGGCATGGCCATCATCGTCGGAACCGATTTCTCGGAGCATGCCCAGGAGGCGGTCCGCGCCGCGGCCGCCCTCGCGAGGAAGACGGGCATGCCGCTGGCGCTCGTGCACGTCGCGGAGCCCGGGATGCTCCGGCGGGACTGGTCCTCCGAGCGCGGCGGCGCCATCACCGACCTGGAGCAGCGGCTGGAAAACGAGGCCGCCGCGCTGCGCGGCGAGGGCCTGAGCGTGGAGCCGCGGGTGCTGCTGGGCATGCCGGACGAGGTGCTGGTCGCGCACGCCGAGCACCTGCGCGCGCGGTTGATCATCACGGCGGCCCTGGGCTGGCGGTCGGAGAAGCGCTGGCGGATGGGCAGCGTCCCGGCGCGCGTGGCGCAGGCCGCGCACTGCCCGTTCCTCATGGTCCGCCTGGCCGCGCCCTTCCTGGAGTGGTGCCAGGGCCAGCGCCCCCTGCGGGTCACCGTGGGGGACGACTTCTCCCGCAGCGCGGAGGTCGCGTTGCGCTGGCTCCCGGAGCTGCGCCGGGCGGGGCCCGTGGAGCTGACGGTCGCCCACGTCTACAACCCCGCCACGGAGTACGGGCGGCTCGGGCTGTACCGCGCGAGCCAGGGGCCGCCGGGCATCGAGTCCATCCTGGAGCGGGACCTGCGCGAGCGCCTCGAGCGCATCGGGGAGCCCCGGGCGGAGCTCCGGCTGGCCCTGGGGTACGGGAGCGTCGTGGAGCCGCTGGGCACGCTCGCGCGGGAGGCGAAGGCGGACCTGCTCCTGCTGGGCACCCACCAGCGCCGGGGGCTGCGGCGCATGCGGCACGGCTCGGTCTCGCTGCCCTCGCTCCAGGTCGCGCCGGTGGCGGCGGTCGCGTGCGTGCCGGTGGAAGGCCCGCGGGAGGCCGCGGTGCCCATGGAGGTCCCGTCCATCCGGCGCGTCCTCGTCTCGACGGACTTCTCGCCGCTGGCGAACCTGGCCATCCCCCACGCCCTGTCGCTGCTGCCCCGGGGCGGGGAGCTCATCCTGGCGCACGTCCTCGAGTCCCCCCTGCCCGTCGTCTACGCGGACTTCTGGCCCGCGGTGGCCCTGGGCGACGCGGGGGACGAGGCCGAGGTGCGGCGCGAGCTTGAGGCCCTCATCCCCCGCGAAGCGGACCGCCGGGGCATCACCGTCCGGGTGGAGCTGCTGTCGGGGGTCCACGCCGCGCAGTCGCTCTGCCAGGCGGCGGAGCGGTTCGGCGTGGACATCGTCTGCCTGGGCTCGCACGGCCGGACGGGCGTGTCCCGCGCGGTGCTCGGGTCCGTGGCCCAGGAGGTGGTGGCCCGGGGTCGCCGGCCGGTGCTGGTGGTCAAACACCCCGCGCTGCCATGACGGTGCCTCCATGCTGAAGCCCTTCGAGGTCTACGTGCAGGCCCGCTCGCTGGCGTGCTTCCAGCCGGGGCTCACGGGGGCGGAGTGGGCGGCGCTCCAGGCCAGCGCGGAGCAGGCCCGGGACCGGCTGGCGGGCCACACCTTCTGGAACGTGAACTCCACGGCCCGGGGCGGCGGCGTGGCGGAGATGCTGCCCCGGATGCTCGCCTACGCGCGCGGGGCGGGCGTGGACACGCGTTGGATGGTGGTGCAGGGCACGCCCGCCTTCTTCCGCATCACCAAGCGGCTGCACCACGCGCTGCACGGCTCGCGTGGAGACGGCTCGCCCCTGGGGCCCGCCGAGCGCGCCTGCTACGACGAGGTGCTCCGCGACAACGCGGAGGAGCTGCTCGTGCTGGTGCGGCCGGGGGACGTGGTGCTGCTGCACGACCCGCAGACCGCGGGGCTGGCCCCGACGCTGGCCGCGGCGGGCGCGCGCGTGGTCTGGCGCTGCCACATCGGCTGTGACACGCCCGAGGAGGAGGTGGCGCGGGCGTGGGCGTTCCTCGCGCCGGGGCTCACCGCCGCGCGGCTCGCCATCTTCTCCCGGGCCGCCTACGTGCCGCCGCTGCTCGCGGACCGCTCCGTCGTCATCCCGCCCTCCATCGACATCTTCGCGGTGAAGAACCAGCCCATGGCGCCGGAGGTCGCGAACGCCATCCTGGGCCACACCGGGCTCGTGGCGCTGGCGCCGGAGGCCCCCGAGCCCGTCTTCACCCGGACGGACGGCGTCCCCGCCCACGTGTCCCGGGGGGCGGACATCATCCGGCTGGCTCGCCGCCCGCCCCCGACGCACCGCTGGTGGTGCAGGTCTCCCGCTGGGACCCGTTGAAGGACCCGGCGGGGGTGCTGCGGGGCTTCGCCCTGCTCCTGCGCGAGTCGCCCTGCCTGCGCGGGGACCTGGTGCTGGCCGGGCCCTCGGTGACGTCCGTCGCGGATGATCCGGAGGCGGCGGCGACCATCGAGAACGTCACCGCCGTGTGGCGCGAGCAGCCGCGCTTCCTGCGCCAGCGCGTGCATCTGGCGAGCCTGCCCATGGTGGACCTGGAGGAGAACGCCGCCATCGTCAACGCGCTCCAGCGCCACGCGGCGGTGGTGGTGCAGAAGAGCCTGCGGGAGGGCTTCGGGCTCACCATCACGGAGGCCATGTGGAAGGCCCGCCCCGTGGTGGCCAGCGCGGTGGGCGGCCTCCAGGACCAGGTGCGCCACGAGGTGGACGGCCTGCTCGTGCGCGACCCCGGGGACCTGCCGGCGTTCGCCGCCTGCGTGCGAAGGCTGCTGGAGGATCCCGTCCTGGCGGCCCGCCTGGGGACCCAGGCCCACGAACACGTGCGCGTCCGCTTCACCGCCGTGCGCCACCTCTCCGACCTGGTGGCCCTGCTCGAACAGCTGGACGCGCGCGCGGAGCGAGGCCCCTGACGCGCGCGCGGGGCCAGGCTCCTTCCCTCAGGTGGCGCCCACGCTCCGCCCCGCCTCCGGACGCCGTGAGCGCAGCCACTTCTCCAGCCCCACGACGGGCAGCACGCAGGCGCCCACCAGCACCGACCGCGCGATGTCCCCCGGCGACAGCGGCGCGGAGCCGAAGAGGCGCTGGAAGAAGGGCACGTACATGAAGGCGGCCTGGAGCAGCACCAGCGCCGCGATGCCCAGGAAGACGGTGCGGTTGCTGGTGAAGCCCACCTCGCGCGTGGAGCCGGTCAGCGTGCGGCACAGCCACAGGTAGAAGATTTGAAAGCTGACCACGGTGTTGACGGCCATGGTGCGCGCCTCGGCCAGGACCTGGTCAGACGGGGCCGTGTGCGTGCCCCCCTGGCGCGCGAACTCCCAGAGGAACAGGCCGATGGCGCCCGCCGCCATCAGCACGGCGACGAGCCCGGTGCGCATCACCACGAAGCGGCTGAGGACGGGCGCGTCCGGCGCGCGGGGCGGGCGGCGCATGACGTGGCGCTCCTTCGCCTCGAAGGCCAGGGGCAGCGCCAGCGTGACGGTGGCCACCAGGTTGATCCACAAGAGCTGCGTGGGGCGCATGGCCAGCAGCGGTTCGCGCACGCCGCCGGCGTCCTGCAGGGGGAAGAAGGCCACGCCCAGCATGAGGATGAGGGCGAGCCCCAGGTTGGTGGGCAGCACGAAGGCGAGCGACTTGACGAGGTTGTCGTAGACGCGGCGGCCCTCCTCCACGGCCGCGACGATGGTGGCGAAGTTGTCGTCCGTCAGCACCAGGTCCGCGGCCTCGCGGGACACGGCCGTGCCGGTGATGCCCATGGCCACGCCGATGTCCGCCTGCTTGAGCGAGGGCGCGTCGTTGACGCCGTCGCCCGTCATGGCCACCACGTGCCCCTGCGCCTGGAGCGCGCGCACCAGCCGCAGCTTGTGCTCCGGGGCCAGGCGCGCGAACACGTCCGTGTCGTTCACCGCCCGGGCCAGCTCCGCGTCGCTCATGCTGGCCAGCCGCGCGCCGGTGAGGCCCGGGTGGGCCGGGGAGTGGATGCCCAGCTGGAGGCCAATGGCCTCCGCCGTGCCCAGGTGGTCACCGGTCATCATCTTCACGCGGATGCCGGCGGCGTGGCAGCCCTTCACGGAGGCCACGGCCTCCTCGCGGGGCGGGTCGATCATCCCCTGCAGGCCCAAGAGCGTGAAGCCGTCCTCCACGTCGTGGGGCCGCAGCGCGTCCGCCCGGGGCATGCCCTTGCGCGCGAAGGCGAGCACGCGCAGCCCCTGCCGCGCCATGCGCTCCACCTGCGTCAACACGGCGTCCCGGTCCGTCCCGGGCCCGCAGCGGCGCAGCACCACCTCCGGCGCGCCCTTGAGGAACAGCTCGCCGCGCGCCTCCGGGCCGTCCGCGTGGAGGGTGGCCATGTACTGGTGCTCGGACTCGAAGGGGATGGCGTCCAGGCGGGGATGGCGCTCGCGCAGCTCCGTCACGCCCAGGGCCGCCTTCTTCGCGGCGAAGAGCAGCGCGCCCTCCGTGGGGTCGCCCGTCATGCCCCAGTGGCCCTCGCGGGGCTGGAGGTCGGCCTCGTTGCAGAGCACGCCCGCGAGTAGCAGCGCGTGCACGTCCCCGGGCAGCTCCTCCACGGGGCGCCCGTTGCGCAGCAGCTGTCCCTGGGGCGTGTGGCCCACGCCGGTGAGCGCGTAGTGCCCGCGCCAGGTCCACAGCGCCTGCACGGTCATCTCGTTGCGGGTGAGGGTGCCCGTCTTGTCGGTGCAGATGACGGTGGTGCTGCCCAGGGTCTCCACGGCGGGCAGCTTGCGGATGACGGCGCGGCGGGCCGCCATGCGCTGCACGCCGATGGCCAGGGCGATGGTGACGATGGCGGGCAGGCCCTCCGGGATGGCGGCCACCGCCAGGGTGATGGCCACCAGCACGGCGTCGCTGAAGGCATAGCCCCGGAACATCCCCACCCCCAGGAGCACGGCGGACAGCACCACGATGCCGGCGGAGATGCCGCGGCCCAGCCGGGCCAGCTCGCGCGTGAGCGGCGTGCTCAGGTCCGCGGCCTGCTCCATGAGGTGGGAGATGCGGCCCAGCTCCGTGGCGCCGCCGGTGGCCACCACCACGGCGGTGGAGGTGCCGGACGTCACCAGCGTGCCGCCGAAGGCGAGGCTCGCCCGGTCTCCCAGCTCCGCGTCCCCGGCGACTGCCGCGACGTGCTTGCTGGACGGGACGGACTCCCCCGTGAGCGCGGCCTCCTCCACCTGGAAGTTGCGCGAGCGCAGGAGGCGCAGGTCCGCGGGCACGCGGTCGCCGGACGCGAGCTGCACGACGTCCCCGGGGACGAGCTCCGCGGCGGGCCGCGCCACGGGGTGCCCGTCGCGAAGCACGTGCGCGGTCTCCGGCACCATGTGGTTCAGGGCCTCGATGGCGCGGCCGGCGCGGTACTCCTGCACGAAGCCGATGAAGGTGTTGAGCACCACGACGGCGGCGACCACGAGCCCGTCCGTCACCTTGCCCAGCAGGATGGCCAGCCCCGCGGAGGCGATGAGGACCCAGATGAGCGGGCTGTCGAGCTGCCGCCACAGCAGCTTCCACGCGCTGTCCGGCCGCGAGCGCTCCAGCACGTTGGGCCCATGCCGCGCGAGCCGCTCCCGGGCCGCCTCCTCCGTCAGGCCTTGAGGGCCGCTGGACAGCCGCTCCAGCACGGCCTCCGGGGGCAGCGCATGCCAGGGGACGGGAGGCCCGCCGCCGGGACGGAGGTCCGCCTGCTTCCGGGGCTGTGAAGGTTCCTGCATGGCGTGCCTCCCACGGGAAGCTGGCCACGCACAGGGCCGCCCGTCATCGGGAGGCGAGCGGCCGGGCAGGGGGCACCTGCGCCGAGCCGCCGGTCCCGCCCCGGGGCCGTCACGCGCCACGGGCGGCTCGGCCTGGAGGGTTGCCGCTACTTGCTGTCGAGGACGAGGACGCCGTCCCAGTCCTCGGGAGGGGCGCCGCGAGCAGGGCCTCGCACCTGGCGGCGAACCGTCCCGAAGGCACATCCTCCGGCGAGGCGAGGAACGCGGCCCGGGCCTCGGCGAAGCGGCGGGCCCGGTAGAGCGCGAGCCCCTCGGCGAAGCGCTCGAGGTGCGGTGGCGGCGGAGTGCCCGCCGGGCCCACCAGCTCGAAGACGCGGACCGGCTGCTGCTTGCCCTTGACGCGCAGCAGGTCCAGCTCTCGCGCCAGCACCACGCCCCGGGCGGCGGCGAGGGTCTCCTCGGCCACCAGCGTGCGGGTGCCGTAGACCTTGGCCGCGCCCTCCAGGCGCGAGGCCAGGTTCACCGTGTCGCCGATGACGGTGTAGTCCTGGGCCGCGCTGGAGCCGATGTTGCCGGCCACGCCCTGCCCGGTGTTGATGCCGATGCGGCAGTCCAGCCGGGGCAGCCCTCGCGCCTCGAACCCGGGGGAGAGCCGCTCCACCACCGCCACCAGCTCCAGCGCGGTGAGGCACGCGCGCGCCGCGTGGTCCTCCAGCGGCAGCGGCGCGTTCCAGAAGCACATGATGGCGTCGCCGATGAACTTGTCGAGCGTCGCGCCGTGCTTCGTCAGCACGCCGGTGGCCTGCTCGAAGTAGGTGTTGAGGAGGGCGACGAGGTCCTCCGGGCTCATCTGCTCGCTCATGGAGGTGAAGCCCACCAGGTCGCTGAAGAGCACGGTGAGCATCTTCCGCTCGCCGCCCGGCGCGGCCTTCTCCGGGTGCTTGAGCAGCTCGTCCACCACCTGGGGTGCCAGGTAGCGCTTGAAGAGGCCCTTGATCTGATCCCGCTGCCGCAGGCCGCTGACCATCTCGTTGAAGGACTGCGCCACCCGGCCCACCTCGTCCGAGCCGCGCACGGGCACCTCCACGGTGAGGTCTCCCAGGCGCACGCGACCGGCCGCGGCCTCCAGCTGCACCAGCGGCGACGCCATGCTCCGCGCCATGAAGACGGCCGCCGCCAGCGCCAGCAGCGCCACGCCCACGGCGGTGGGGATGAGCCAGCGCTGGAAGCGCTGGAGGATGGGGTTGATCTCCGCGTCGAAGTCGCGCAGCACGAACACCTGGCCGATGGGGCTCCCGTCCACGCCGCTCAGCTCCGCCCCGCGCACGAGGTAGTGCGTGCCTTCGATGGACACGTCGTGGGCCTGTCCGGACCGCAGGCCGTCGCCGTCCAGGAGCGAGCCCACGGGGAGCTGCGAGGCCAGGGCCCCGTCCTCCGTGCGCACGACGAAGCGGGCGCGGGTGTCCCCCATGTGGGGCCCGGCGGCCCGGGGCGACAAGGGCTCCTCCAGCAGCACGTCCCGCACCCACTGTCCGGACAGCACCACGCCCACCTTGTCGTGCCGCGAGCCGTAGGCGGGCTGCGCATGGACGAGCAGGAGGTCCCCCTCCCGGAGCGCCTCGGGAGGAACGAAGACGAAGGGCAGGGCGCGCAGCCGCGCGGGAGACCAGAGCGCGCTGGTGGGACCGCGCTGGAGCGCCGCGGCGAGCAGGGGGAGGTCCACCGGGCCGTCACCCTGCTGCTCCGGCGCGGCGCGCGTGTAGACGAGCCGCCCGCTGGCGTTGAAGAAGGCCCAGGGCAGCGGGCCCTCGCGGCTCCAGCCGAAGGCCTCGGTGTCCGCCGAGTCGATGACCTCGCGGGCGCTGAGGATGCCGTCCGTCTCCGAGCTCGCGTCGCCCAGCCCCGCGTCGGCGTCGACGGAGTTCACCGACAGCGACATCTCCTTGAAGGAGCGGTCCAGCGTGCGCGCCTCGGCCACGTCGCGGATGCGCTCCTGGCTGGCGCGGGCGAGCTGCTTGAAGGCCTCCAGCGTCCGCTCCAGGTCACTGGCGATCTTCTCCTTCGCCGCCGCCTCCACGGCGAGGTTGGTGAGCAGCAGCGCGGTGACGAGCGCCGCGCCCGCGAGCGCCATGAAGGCGAGGATGAGCTTCTGGGTGAGCGTCACGGGGGCGACTCAGCGGCCGGGCTCGGTGTAGTCGGGGCGGGGGGTGTACTTCTTGCCGCGCTTGTCCAGGTGGGCGTCGTCGGGGCGCGTCTCCACGAGCGTCAGCGTGGCCTTGCTGGCGCGGCCCTCCTCCACGACGACCTCCGTGCGGGCGATGTCGCTCGTCTGGTCCCGCCGGTGCACCGCGAAGAGGGGGTAGCGCCCCGGGGGCACGCCGCGCAGCACGAAGCGCCCGTCTCCGTCCGTCACCGCGAAGGCGCGGTTGGGGACCACCACCAGCGTGGCCACCATCTGCTCGTGGATGTCGCAGTAGACGTCGATGATGCCCGTCTTCTTGAACGTCTCCACGTACTTCTCGCCGGGCCGGTTCTTGCCCGCGTCGAACTTGCGGGCCACCGAGCGCGAGAAGACGTTGTGCAGCACCACGTCCTTGTTCAGGAACTCCACCTTCTGCCCCGCGACGATGGGCAGCACGCCCGGGCTGAACGCCTTGTTGGCCTGGCTCATCAGGGCCACCTCGGCGGGCGGCTCCTCCGTGTAGCCGGTGAGGTAGACGACGACGCCGGAGCGGTCCGCCTTCGGGCGGGGCTCGCCGTCCGCGCCGATGACGGAGATGCGCACCTCGCCTTCGACACGGCCCGGCTCCGCCGACGCGAGCGGCGCGGCCACCAGGAGCGCCAGCAGCAGGGACTTCAGAGCGCGACTGCCCATATGAGCCTCGGCATGAAGCGGGGGGTTTCGGAGGACACGAACGTCAGGCCAACCAGGGTGCCGACCGTCACCCACATCCGGCCGAACGTCCACGCCAGGTTCGGCCCGACGAAGACATGCGGGGCCTGGCCCGAGCCCGTCACGTCGAACTCCCCGAAGGACTCGAGCGACAGCCGCAGCTCGTCCTCGATGACGGGGTAGGCCACGCCGACGGAGTAGGTCCCGAGCAGGCGGGCCGGCCCCGCGTCGCCGCGCAGCGCGGGGATGCCCACCTGCGCGCCCAGGTCGACCGTCGCCCGGAGGCCGCTCTCCCACTGGTACGAGCCGACGAGGTCCACGTCCACGCGCGAGGGGGCCGTCGTGTGGATGGCCTGGTGCCACACCGCGCGCACGAGCGGCTGGAAGGCGCGGTCGTCCCCCCGGGGGAAGAGCCGGTAGCGGAAGTCCGCCTCGAAGGACTCGAGCTGGGTGACGCTCCGCTGGGCGCGCACCTGGAAGGGGATGGCCAGCTCCAGGTGCTGGCTCAGCCCGAGCACGGGTCCCCACCATATCCAGTACACCGAGGGCCGCTGGGGCTCGCCGGGAGCGCGGCCGCGAACCCACAGCCACTGCTCGAGCTCGACGTCGCCCTTGGGGACGATTTCAGTGTCAAAGGTCCAGATGAAGGGACGGCGCCCTGCCTGCGCTGGAGCCGCCCACGTCAGCCCCAGGATGCATGCCACCGCGGTCACCCAGCGGGCTGTGCGCATTCGGCCTCCCCACCCCCGCCGCGGGGGTGTCCACCGGGTGGACTATCGCACAGTCTGGAAGGCGGCCTCTTGCCTGGAAGCACCCGGCGGCTTCCGGCGCTCCCCAGGGCGCCAAATGCCCTTTGAAATTCGGGGCGCCTTCCCGTAGTTTCCCCGGCGACTTCGAGGAGCGTTGCGAGGCCTTCCCGGCCCCAGGCTCGAAGCCGAATGACCCAACGGCGCTCACCTGTACGCGTTTCTTGCGAGGGTGAGGCGGCCTTTCTTTCCAGGGCCCGGCCGCTCCCTTGCCAGCACGGCGCGCCACCCTGGATCCGGAGCCACACCATGACCGCGGTTACCAAGCAGCAGAATCACGACTACGCCATCGCCGACCTCAAGCTCGCCAGCTGGGGCCGCAAGGAGATCCGCATCGCCGAGAGCGAGATGCCCGCGCTCATGGCGATCCGCGAGGAGTACGCGAAGCAGCAGCCGCTCAAGGGCGCGCGCGTCACGGGCTCCCTGCACATGACCATCCAGACGGCGGTGCTGGTGGAGACGCTCCAGGCGCTGGGCGCGCAGGTGCGCTGGGCGTCCTGCAACATCTTCTCCACCCAGGACCACGCGGCCGCCGCGCTGGTGGAGGCCGGCACCCCGGTGTTCGCGCACAAGGGCGAGTCCCTCAAGGAGTACTGGGACTTCACCCACCGCATCTTCGAGTTCGGCCCCGCCGGCAGCGACCACGAGGGTCCGAACATGATCCTCGACGACGGCGGTGACGCCACGCTGCTCATGCACCTGGGCAAGCGCGCGGAGAAGGACCTGTCCGTCATCACCAACCCCCAGAGCGAGGAGGAGACGGAGCTGTACGCCTCCATCAAGGCCAAGCTCGCGGAGGACGCGACCTGGTACTCGCGCAAGAGCGCGAAGATCATGGGCGTCACCGAGGAGACGACCACGGGCGTGCACCGCCTCCAGGAGATGTCCCAGAAGGGCACGCTCCTGTTCCGCGCCATCAACGTCAACGACAGCGTGACGAAGAGCAAGTTCGACAACCTCTACGGCTGCCGTGAGTCCCTGGTGGACGGCATCAAGCGCGCCACGGACGTGATGGTGGCCGGGAAGATCGCCGTCGTCGCGGGCTACGGCGACGTGGGCAAGGGCTCCGCGCAGGCCCTGCGCGCGCTGTCCGCCCAGGTGTGGGTGACCGAAATCGACCCCATCTGCGCGCTCCAGGCCGCGATGGAGGGCTACCGCGTCGTGACCATGGACTACGCCGCGGACAAGGCGGACATCTTCGTCACCGCCACGGGCAACAAGTCCGTCATCACCCATGAGCACATGGCCAAGATGAAGGACCAGGCCATCGTCTGCAACATCGGCCACTTCGACAATGAGATCGAGGTCGCCTCCCTGGAGAAGTACAAGTGGGAGGAGATCAAGCCCCAGGTCGACCACATCATCTTCCCGGACAACAAGCGCATCATCCTGCTGGCCAAGGGCCGTCTGGTGAACCTGGGCTGCGGCACCGGCCACCCCAGCTACGTGATGTCCAGCTCCTTCGCGAACCAGACCATCGCGCAGATCGAGCTGTACTCGCACAGCGACAAGTACCAGGTGGGCAAGGTGTACGTGCTGCCCAAGCACCTGGATGAGAAGGTCGCCCGCCTCCAGCTCAAGAAGCTCAACGCCCAGCTCACGGAGCTCACCCCGGAGCAGGCGCAGTACATCGGCGTGGAGAAGAGCGGCCCCTACAAGCAGGACACCTACCGCTACTAAGCGGCGCGTCCTGACCTGACACACCCGGGGCACCGTGGGCTTCAAGCCCGCGGTGCCCTTCGTGTCTTCAGAACAGCCGGTTGAGGCCGTTGAGCGCCGCCACGCGGTACGCCTCCGCCATGGTGGGGTAGTTGAACGTGGTGTTGATGAAGTAGTCGATGCCGTTGCCCGGCCAGTCCTGCGCCATGATGGCCTGGCCGATGTGGATGATTTCGGAGGCGTTGTCCCCGAAGCAGTGGATGCCCAGGATTTCGCGCGTCTCCCGGTGGAACAGCAGCTTCAGCATGCCCACGGTGCGGCCGGTAATCTGGGCTCTCGCCAGGCTCTTGAAGAAGGCGTGGCCCACTTCGTAGGGGACGCCCGCCGCGGTGAGCTCGCGCTCGGTGCGGCCCAGGCTGCTGATTTCGGGGCTGGTGTAGATGCCGGTGGGGATGTCCTTCACCAGCTTGTGCTCCGCCCGCCCCTCCACGATGTGCGTGGCGGCGAAGCGGCCCTGGTCATAGGAGGCGCTCGCCAGGGACGGGGCGCCCACCACGTCGCCCACCGCGTAGATGTGGGGCACGGACGTCTGGTAGCCGTCGTTGACCTGGATGCACCCGCGCGAGTCCACCGCGATGCCCAGCGCCTCCAGCCCCAGGTCCTGGCTGTTGCCGGACCGGCCGTTGGCCCAGAGGAAGACGTCCGCCTTCAGCCGCTTGCCGCTCTTCAGCTGCAGCACCACGCTGTCGTCGTGCGGCTCCACGGACACCATCTCCTCCTGGTGGCGGATGAGCACGCCCTGTTCCCGCAGGTGGTAGGAGAGGGCGTCGGAGATTTCGTCGTCCAGGAAGGACAGCAGCCGGTCGCGCGTGTTCACCAGGTCCACCTTCACGCCGAGCATCCGGAACATGGAGGCGTACTCGCAGCCGATGACGCCCGCGCCGTAGATGATCATCGACAGCGGGGACTCGCTCAGCTTGAGGATGGTGTCCGAGTCGAAGATGCGCGGGTGGCGGAAGTCCACGCCGGAAGGGTGGTAGGGGCGGGAGCCCGTGGCGATGACGAAGGCGTCCGCGTGGAGCAGCTCCACGGAGCCGCGCGGCTCGCTGACCTCCACGGTGTGGGCGTCCCGGAACTTCGCGCGGCCCACCACCAGCTCCACCCGGTTGCGCTCGTAGAAGGTGGTGCGCAGCTGCACCTGCTTGGAAACGACGCTGGTCGCCTTGCGCATCATCTCCTTGAAGGTGGTGTGCCGGGCCAGCTCCGCCCGCAGCTCCGGGTGGTCCAGCTGCACGTCCAACAGCCGCTGGATGGCGTGGCGCAGGGCCTTGGAGGGGATGGTGGCGGTGTGCGTGCAGGCGCCGCCCACCAGGGCCCCCTGCTCCACGGCGCACACCTTGCGGCCGGACTTCGCCGCCTTCATCGAAGCCCCTTCACCCCCCGGGCCGGAGCCGAGGACCACCACGTCGAACCGCCGAGCGCTCATGGGGCCGGAGTGTTCCCCCAACCCCGGCCCCGAGGGAAGAAATCACCCTGGCGCCGGGCACTGCTTCACACTTCATTGGGAGGCCCCAGGGGGGCTCGTCGTGTCACTCGCAGGTGGCGAGGAACTCCGCGCCGTGCTCCTGGCACCAGCGGCGGTACGTCTCCAGCCGGTCCGCGGGCGACACGCTCTTGAGCACCTGACCGTCGTCGCCGAGGTATTCGATGGCGCCCTTCACGGTGATGTGCAGGACGACGGGTTCGTCGCCCACGACCTGCCAGCTGTCGACGTTGCCGGGCGGTTCATGGACATACGTGCCCGGGCCAATCACCTCGCCGGTGTCGAGCAGCTGGCGACGCCCGGAGACGTTGAAGGCGTGCGACTCGCCGACGTGGCGGTGCCGGGGGATGAGGGTGCCGGGCTCCAGGCGGAAGAGGTACATCCAGCCGCTGCCGTCGCGGAAGAAGCGCAGCGGCTTGAACGCGAGCCCGGGCCGGCCCATGGGAACCCATGGCATGCGTTCGGAGTCGATGGGGTGGGAGGCGTAGGAGGAGTGGGTCATGGCGCAAGAGTGCCCCTCCGCTGGCCCGTTGAAGGGGCCAGGATTGCCGGATTCCATTGGGCCAATCCGTGGGAGGATGGGGCATGGACTTCCACGTGGAGCTCCAGGGCCGCCGGGACCTGGCCGGGCAGCTCTACCGGGGGCTGCGAGCCGCCATCCTCGACGGGCGCCTGCGGCGCGGGGAGCGGTTGCCGCCCACCCGCGAGCTGGCGCTGCGCCTGGACGTGGCGCGCAACACCGTGAGCGTGGCGTATGAATGGC
>NZ_JBKGHJ010000221.1:0-13420 GCF_046520365.1 Corallococcus sp. 4LFB | reverse complement strand
CCACGCGCGCACGCGGCGGCTGCTCGCGGCGCGACACCGCGGGCACCGAGCGGCGCGGCGTGGACACCGGCGCCTGCCCCGGCTTCGAGAGCACCAGCTCCGGCTCCTCGTCGGACAGCGGGCCCGGGTCGCCGTACTTCGGGGGCTCCGCCCCCGGAATCATCAGCTCCTGGCCCACGGACAGCTCGCGCGGATCCTTGACGCCGTTGGCCCGCGCCAGCTCCTCCACCGTGATGCCGTACGTCTTGGCGATGCGGTACATCGTCTCGCCCGGGGCCACGCGGTGGCGCACCGCCACCAGCTCCGGCTCCTCGTGCGTGGGCCTCAGCGCGAACGACAGCGGCTTGCCGTCACTCGTGGACGCGGAGCGCGCGTCCGCCGTGTCCAGCCGCGAGGAGGAAGCGGCCTGGGTGCCCACGCAGCCGCTGCACAGCGCGGCCGCGAGCAACACCCAGAGCGCCCTGCCCGCTCGGCTGGAGCCGCTCGGCCCCAACCTCAGGCACCGCCGCCCGAACCGTGCCGCGTGAAGCCCTGCAGGTTCCACCCCGACAGCTCGGGGATGCGCCCGTGGTCGGTCATCTCGAAGTGCAGCGGCGTCACCGACACGCGCTTCTCGTCGAAGACGGTGTTGCAGTCGCTGCCCGGGATGTCCTCGTGCGCGTACTCCGTGCCGCCAATCCAGTAGTACTTGCGGCCGCGCGGGTCCTCCTTCTCCACGACGTTGTAGCCGTAGGAGTGCCGCCCCTGCCGGGTGATGACGTAGCCGTCCGGCTCCACGCCGCCCGGGATGTTCACGTTGAGGAGCATCCGGGGCGGCAGGGGCCGCGACAGCGCCTCCGTCACCAGCGCCCGCGCGAAGCGGCCCGCCGGCCCGAAGTCGAACGGCCCCCGTGTCACCAGGCTGAACGCGATGGCCGGAATGCCCAGGAACGCGGCCTCCATGGCCGCCGCCACCGTCCCGGAGTACGTGACGTCGTCCGCCAGGTTCGCGCCGTGATTGATGCCGGAGACCATGAGCTGGGGACGATTGTCCTTCAGCAGGTGGTTCACCGCCAGATACGAGCAATCCGTGGGGGTGCCGTCCACGGCGAACCACCGCTCGCGCACCTCCTTGATGCGCAGCGGCCGGTGCAGGCTGATGGCATGGGAGGCGGCGCTCTGCTCGCGGTCAGGCGCCACCACCCACACCTCGCCCAGGGGGCTCACCGCCTCCACGAGCGTCTGCAGCCCTTCGGAGAAGTAGCCGTCGTCGTTGGAGACGAGGATGCGGGGGCGCGAAGTGCTCACGGTCACTGCTTCTTCGCGAGCGAGCGGAAGGCCGTACGGCCCGCGTACCGCGCCCCGGCGCCCAGCTCCTCTTCGATGCGCAGCAGCTGGTTGTACTTGGCCACGCGGTCGGAGCGCGACGCCGAGCCTGTCTTGATCTGCCCGCAGTCCAGCGCCACCGCGAGGTCCGCGATGGTGGTGTCCTCGGACTCGCCGGAGCGGTGGCTCATGATGGACGTCATGCCCGCCTTGTGCGCCATGCGCACCGCGTCGAACGTCTCCGTCAGCGAACCAATCTGGTTCACCTTCACCAGGATGGAGTTCGCCGTGCCCGTCTGGATGCCCTTGGACAGGCGCTCCACGTTGGTGACGAAGAGGTCGTCGCCCACGAGCTGGACCTTGTCACCCAGCGCGTCGGTGAGCTTCTTCCAGCCCTCCCAGTCATCCTCCGCCATGCCGTCCTCGATGGAGATGATGGGGTACTTCTGCGTCAGGCCCCGGTAGTACTCCAGGAGGCCCTGCGAGTCGTACTCCTTGCCCTCGCCCTTGAGCTTGTACTTCTTGGAGCCCTTGTCGAAGAACTCGCTCGCGGCCACGTCCAGCGCCAGGAACAGCTGCTCGCCCGCCTTGAAGCCCGCGGCGTCGATGGCCTCCATGATGAGCTTGAGCGCCTCCTCGTTGGCCGGCAGGTCCGGGGCATAGCCGCCCTCGTCGCCCACGCCCGTGGCCAGCTTGCGGCCCTTCAGAATCTTCTTGAGCGCGTGGAACACCTCCGCGCCCCAGCGCAGGCCCTCCGCGAAGGTCTTCGCGCCGGCGGGCACCACCATGAACTCCTGCACGTCCACGCGGGTGTCCGCGTGCGCGCCGCCGTTGAGGATGTTCATCAGCGGCACGGGCAGCGTGCGCGCCTGCAGGCCGCCCACGTAGCGGTACAGCGGCAGGCCGTGCGCGTCCGCCGCGGCGCGCGCGGCGGCCATGGAGACGGCGAGGATGGAGTTGGCGCCCAGCTTGGACTTGGTGGACGTGCCGTCCAGCTCAATCATCCGCTGGTCCACGGCGACCTGGTCCACGGCGTCCATGCCGATGAGCGCGGGCCCGATGGTGTCGCGCACGTGGTCCACGGCCTTCTGCACGCCCTTGCCCAGGTAGCGGCCCTTGTCGCCGTCGCGCAGCTCGTGCGCCTCGTGCTCGCCGGTGGAGGCGCCGGAGGGCACCGTCGCGCGGCCACGCGAGCCGCCCACGAGCAGCACTTCGGCCTCCACCGTCGGGTTGCCACGGGAATCGAGCACTTCACGCGCCAGGATTTGAGCGATCTCGGTCATAGGCGGCCGTTTCTACGAGGCACGGCCGGAACGGGCAAGCGCGCTCGCACGGGCCGCCTGCTACAGTGTCCAGCCGCCGAATGCCGCCTCCTCCCAAGCGCCGCGCCACGGGCCCCGACCCGCTTCCCGGTCAACGCGCCCGGGGTGCCCTGCTGGGCCTCGCCATCGGCAACGCCCTGGCCGTGCCCACCGCGGGAAGGCCCTTCTACGCGCCGGCCTTCCCCCAGCTCGCCGAGGGGCCGTACCAGGGCATGCACGGCGGCGGACAGCACGACCTGCGCAAGGGGCAGGTGACGGAGCCCACCCAGCTCGCGGTGGCGCTGGCCCTGAGCCTGCGCGACCTCAAGCGCTACGACGCGGGGGACGCGCTCAAGCGCTACCGGGCCTGGCAGCCGCACGCCCTCTGCGTCAGCGAGCCCATGCGGGAGCTGTTCCAGGAGTGTGACGCGAGCCTCACGCCCCAGCTGAAGGACGCCGGCAAGCGCGTCTGGCAGAAGAACTTCCGCCGCCAGGCCCCCGCGGGCGCCCTGCCCCGCGTGGTGCCCCTGGGCGTGGTGCTGGCGAGGGACGCCTTCGCCCTGGCCAGGGCCGCGCTGGAGGACACCGCCCTCACGCACTTCGACCCGCGCAGCCAGCTGGCCAGCGCGGGGCTGTGCGCCGCCATCGCCAAGGCGGTGACGGGGGGGCCGCACCTGAAGGCCGCGGACCTGCTGCCGGCCGCGGAGGTGGGCATCTCCCTGGCGGCCGCCGCCCTGGGGAAGCAGGAGAAGGACTACGTCCAGGAGGTGTCCCAGGCCGCGGGCCTCCTGCGCGAGGACCTGGCCCTGGCGGCCAAGGACGACCCGCAGCTCTACGGCCCGGAGCTGCACATGCACCGGCCCGGCGATAACGCGGTGCGTGCCGCGTTCCGGCTGGCCTTCTGGGAGCTGCTCCACGTGCCCACGGCGGAGGCCGCGCTCCTGGACGTCATCCACCGGGGCGGCGACACGGAGGTCCACGCCTCCGTCACCGGAGCGCTGGTGGGCGCCTTCCACGGTGAAGGGGCGCTGCCAGAGGAGTGGCGAGAGCAGGTCCTCCTGGCCCTCCAGCCCTACAACCCCCTCCAGAAGGGGACGGTGCTGTGGGAGGTGTACCACCCCCGGCACCTGCTGCTGCTGGCCCCGGCCTAGCGGAAACCCCGCAAATGCGAAGCCCGCGGGGGCCGCCGGTTGAGGGACGGCCCGTCCGCGGGCTTGAGAACACGCCGTGGCTCCGGGGCCACGGGTGGGGTGGGTCATCAGCCGAGGAGGTCGATGACGACGACGCCTCGCGACGGCTTCTCATCCTCGGTGTCCGTCCTCCGGTGGGGACGGTCATCGGGTGCGGGCAGTGGGAGTTCCACCACCGGCCGCTCGTAATCCTCGCGGCGGAGCCGCTCGCGGCGCTTGATTTCTTCAATGATGAACGCGTCGAGCATGGGTTCGGTCTCTCCCTCAGCCTACGTACCCCGATGTACGCCCGCCGTCCCGCCCCCTTACCACTTCCACATCTCTTTGATGCAAATTAAGAACCCCGGTTTCTTTGTGGGGACGCCGCCCTGATTCCGCATGGCTGCTCGTCCAGCTCCCGACATCCGGGACAGGGCAGCCGTGCCACGGATGTCAGGGAGACGTCCGTGGACGTTCAAAATTCGCCTGATCCTAATGCGCTCACCGCGCGCCGCAACACGACTCATTTCAGGTGGCCCCCCCGCCCTCGCGCGGCACGGTTCCAGCCGAAAAGGGCCCGCCCGCCCTCCTGCTCCCTTGCACGGCGTGGGCCGCGTGGGAAGGCAGGCTGGCGGGCGGAGAGCTGACGCGGAACGTCAGCGGTGACGAAGGCCGTCGACGAAAGGCGTCAGGGGGCTTCCGCGCGGCGCTTGAAGGCCTCCAGCATCTTGGGGAGCTGGGTCTCCGTGAGGGTGTTGATGATGGCCTTGGGGATGAGGGCGCCCAGGGCCATCTCCACGTTGTAGGTGGCGCGCGTCTTGCCCTCGCCCTCGGGCTCCAGCGTCCAGCTGCCCTTGTTGTCCTTCATCACCTCGCCCTCGACGAAGGTCCAGGACATGCGCTTGGGGCGCTCCTCGGTGACGCGGATGGTGTAGCGGATGCGCTTCACCACATCGACCTCGTAGTGCACCTGGACGGTGTTCCCCTGGCGCTGCGAGGTGGAGACCTTCTTCACCTCCGGGAGGAACTCCGCGTAGCGGTCGTAGTTCGTGATGATGTCGAAGACCTTCTCGACGGGGGCGTTGATGGTGATGGTGCGCGTGGCGCCGGCCATGACGGTGTCTCCGAAAAGGCGTGAAGGACTGGGCTTGCCGGACAGCTTACGGCGCGTAGCCCGGCTTCTTGTCGAACTTGTGGATGGACTGGATGAAGCGGACGGTGCCCGTCTTGCTGCGCATGACGACGGAGTGCGTCTCGCAGCCGCCGCCGAAGAAGCGCACGCCCTTGAGGAAGTCGCCGCTCGTGACGCCCGTGGCGGCGAACATCACCTCGCCGCGGGCCAGCTCCTCGGCGGTGTAGATCTTGTGGATGTCGGTGATGCCCATCTTCTTGGAGCGCTCGATTTCGCCCTGGTTGCGCGGCACGAGCCGGCCCTGCATGTCGCCGCCGGTGGCGCGGATGGCGGCCGCGGCGATGACGCCTTCGGGCGCGCCGCCGATGCCCATGAGCACGTCCACGCCGGAGCCCTCGAAGCAGGTGGCGATGGCGCCGGCCACGTCACCGTCCTCGATGAGGCGCACGCGGGCGCCCGCGGCGCGGACCTCCTTGATGAGGTCGGCGTGGCGCTCGCGGTCGAGGATCATGACCGTGAGGTCCTCCACGTAGAGCTTCATGCGCTCCGCGATGGAGCGCAGGTTCTCCGTGGGGGACTTCGTCAGGTCGATGGCGCCCCGGGCGCGCGGGCCCACGGCGATCTTCTCCATGTACGTGTCGGGCGCGTTGAGCAGGCCGCCGTGGCTGGACATGGCCACGACGGAGATGGAGCCCGGGCGGCCGTAGGCGCACAGGTTGGTGCCCTCCAGCGGGTCCAGGGCGATGTCCACCTCGGGGGCGCCGGCGGCGCGGGCGCCTACGCGCTCACCGATGTAGAGCATGGGCGCCTCGTCGCGCTCGCCCTCTCCGATGACGACCGTGCCGTCGATGTTCAGCGCGTCGAAGGCGCGGCGCATCGCGTCCACGGCGGCCTGGTCGGACTCGTCCTTGTTGCCGCGGCCCATGAGCCGGGCGGAGGCGATGGCCGCCATCTCGGTGACGCGCACGACCTCCATTGCCAGGTTGCGATCCATTGTCGGGTGCTCCTCGTTCGGGAATTCGGGAAGGGAAAAACGCTTCAGGTGTCGGTGTCGTCCGCGGCCTTCAGGCGGGCGATGGATTGGGGCAGCCGCTGAGGGCGGCCGTCGCGCCCCACGCAGGCGTGCATCGTGCGGCCGGTGCACAGCAGCGTGGGCGAGTCACCGTCGCGCAGCAGCTCGTAGGTGAACACGAGTGACGCACGGCGCAACTCACCCAGGGTGGTGCGGATGAGGAGCAGGTCGTCGTAGCGCGCGGACGCCTTGTAGTGGGCGCTGGCCTCCACCACGGGCAGCAGCAGCCCGGTGCTCTCCAGTTCGCGGTAGCTGCCTCCGTGGGCGCGGAAGAACTCGCTGCGGGCGAACTCGAAGTAGCGGAAGTAGTTCGCGTAGTAGACGACCCCCATCTGATCCGTGTCGCCGTAGATGACGCGCAGCCGTGCCTCGACCATTGAGCCGCCCATATCAGGGCGGGGTGACGTGTCCAAGCGGTGGGCGCGCATGTTGGTTGCTTCTGTTCATCCGGCCGGAGAGGCTGCCGCACCATGTCGCGCTTCCTCGCCGCCCTCCTCGTCCTGTTCGCCCTGCCGGCTGCCGCCAGGGCCCCCAAGCTCACGCTGTTCATCAGCGTGGACGCCATGGGCAGCGACCTCCTGCTCCGAAGCCGTCCGCGCCTCACCGGGGGCCTGGGCCGGCTGCTCTCCACGGGCGCGTACTACCCCTACGCCCGGTACGCCTACGCGGAGGCGCGCACGGCCCCGGGCCACGCCACGCTCGCCACGGGCGCGAACCCCTGGCGCCACGGCATCGTGGACAACGACGTCTACGACCGCGCGGCCGGACAGGCGGTGCAGGTCTACACGGACCCGACGCATCCGGTGCTGAACGGGCAGACGCCCCCGGGGTCGGACACGAGCCCGGTGAACCTGCTGGCGGAGACGCTGGCGGACCGGCTGCGCGTGTCCACGCAAGGGCGGGGCAAGGTGGTGGCGCTGTCGTTCAAGTCGCGCGCGGCCATTCCGCTGGCCGGGCGGCAGGGCCAGGCGTGGTGGTTCGACGAGGCCACGGGGCGGATGGTGACGAGCACCTGGTACGCGAAGACGGAGCCCGCGTGGATGCAGGCGTTCAACGCGCGCAAGCTGGCGGACGCGGGGTTCAGCAAGACGTGGGAGCTCTTGCGCCCGCGCGCTGAATACGCGGGCGACGACGACCGCGCGGTGGAGCCGGAGGCCTACGGCATGGGGCGCGTGTTCCCGCACGTGCTGAAGGGCGGGCTCCAGGCGCCCGGGCCCGCGTCGTACCGGGCGTTCGCGGTGTCGCCGTTGTCGCATGACCTGCTGGTGCAGGCGGCGAAGGCGGCCATTGCAGGTGAAGGGCTGGGCAGGGACGACGTGCCGGACATCCTCGCGGTGAGCTTCAGCGGGACGGACGCGGTGTTCCACGCGTTCGGGCCGTACTCGTGGGAGATGCAGGACACGATGCTGCGGTTGGATCAGGCGATCGGCGAGCTCATCGCCGCCGCCGAGCGCGCGGCGGGCGGGAAGGCGAACCTGGTCATCGCGCTGTCAGCGGACCACGGCGGCGCGGAGATCCCGGAGGCGTGGGCGCAGGCGGGCGTGCCGGCGGCGCGGCTCAACCCGGTGGAGGCGGCGAAGGGGCTGGCGCAGGAGCTGAAGGCGAAGTTCGGCGTGGACGTGACGGTGAAGCTGCTGGAGCTGGACGTGTACCTGGGCGGCAAGGCGCTGGACGACGGCAAGGTGGACGCCGCGGCGGTGCGGCGCGCGGCGGCGGCGTGGCTGGCGAAGCAGCCCTACACCGTGTGGGCGGTGGCGAAGGACGACCTGGCCACGGCGGCGGATCCGGATGGGCTCCTGGCGGCGACGCGGCGCGGCTACTACCCGATGCGCAGCGGCGACGTGGTGTTCATGGCGAAGCCGTTCCAGGTGATCAGCGACTACCCGCGCGGCACGAACCACGGCACGCCGTATTCCTATGACACGCAGGTGCCGGTGGTGTTCGCGGGCAAGGGCGTGAAGCCAGGCCTGTACGTGGAGGAGATCAACCCCGTGGACGTGGCCCCGACCCTCTCCGCGCTGCTGGAGATGGGGATGCCCGCTTCGGCGGAGGGCAAGCCTCGCGCCGAGGCGTTGGTGAAATGAAGGTGCGCAGGAGGAGCACTGTCACTTCCAGTGCTCCGGAAACACCTCGACCTGTTTGACGTCTCCAGTCGAGGCATTCAAGACGGCTCGCGCAATAACAAGCGCATCCTCGGGCCCTTGTCCAGCCTTGTAGAGAATGAAGACACGCTCATTGCCATCGATTTCCACGCCAATCGTCAGTTCCTGCCGGAAGGCCGCCGGGACCGGCGGATAACCGGCCAAGGCCTCGCGGACCGCAACGCGCGCTTTGGCCATCAGATCATCCAATCGGATCGTCACGGAAGCCAATCCCCAAGACTATCGCCGCCGGGCGAAACCAATTGACGCCTCCCCAACGAATTCAATTGGCCATCGAGCAGCTGACTTCATCCCCTGCTCCGCAATCCGCGCTCCACGCATTGGATTGGGGAAACAGCAGCACAGCTCAAAGCAAGAACAGGCACAAATCCAATGAGGCTTTTGGCATTTGAACACACTTCGGCCTGAGCCCTTGAGGGCTCGCTCGGACCATTAGGGGTGGATGGGGAGCGCCGCGACCTGCATTCAGTGAGTTGGCGCTGCCCTCAAAGGATGCGAGGGCTCGCCAATGACAATGGGCAGGCGGGTCAATCGTCACTGACCGGCCTGCCCATGTCCTCAACCTGGAATGAAGTGCCGCTTCAGCCCTGCGTGGCGCGTGACTTTCGCGCGGGCCTCTTCTTCGTCGTCGCGATCTCCAGCGACAGGTCCATGGCCCGCGCCGAGTGCGTCAGCGCGCCCATGGACACGAAGTCCACGCCCAGCTTCGCCAGCCGGGGCAGCCGATCCAGCGTGACGCCGCCCGAGACCTCGATGGGCACGCGGCTCGCCGTCAGCTTCACCGCTTCGCGGATCTGCGCGTCGTCCATGTTGTCCAACATGATGACGTCCGCGCCCGCGGCGATGGCCTCCTCCAGCTGCTTGAAGTTGGTGACCTCCACCTCAATCTTCACCAGCCGGGGGCCGTTCAGCTTCGCGCGGCGGACCGCTTCGGTGATGTCTCCACCCACCGCCGCGATGTGGTTGTCCTTGATGAGGATGCCGTCGAAGAGGCCGAAGCGGTGGTTGGACGCGCCGCCCATGCGCACCGCGTGCTTCGCCAGCCCGCGCATGCCCGGCGGCGTCTTGCGCGTGTCCAGCACCCGCAGCTTCGACCCGCGCACGGAGGTCATCGCCTGCTGGGCCAGCGTCGCGATGCCGGCGGCGCGCTGCACCAGGTTGAGCGCGGTGCGCTCCGCGGCGAGCAGCGAGCGCAGCTTGCCGTGGACGCGCGCGGCGACCACCTTCGGTTTGATCTCCTCGCCGTCGCGCTTGAGGACCTCCACCTCCACCTCCGCGTCCACCATGTGGAAGACGCGGACGAAGGCATCCAGGCCGGCGACGATCATCTGCTCCTTCGCGACCAGCTCACCACTGCCCTCCGCGTCAGCGGGAACCACCGCCAGCGAGGTCACGTCCCCCGCCGCCCCCAGGTCCTCGTCGAGGGACAGCGCGATGAGCCGATCGAGATAATCCTGCTGCACTTCCGCCTCCTACCGGCGCGCCTTGCGCGCGGCTTGCCCCGAGTGGTCTTCTTCGCCGCGGACTTCTTCGCGGCGGCCTTCTTCGCGGCTGTCTTCTTGCCCGCGGCCTTCTTCCCCGCCGCCTTCTTCGCGCCAGGCTTCTTGCCCGCCGCCTTCTTCGCGGCCGGCTTCTTCCCAGCGGCCTTCTTCGCGGGGGCCTTCTTCCCCGCCGCCTTCTTCGCGGCCGGCTTCTTGCCCGAGGCCTTCTTCGCCGGAGCCTTCTTCGCCGGAGCCTTCTTCGCGGCGGGCTTCTTCACCGGCTTCGCCGAGCCCTCCGGCGCCTCGCGGGCGTCGCCGCCCTCCTTGGCCCGGTCGAACTCGCGCATCGCGTCGTCCACGAGGCCCATGCTCATGTACGCGACGCCCAGGTCGTGGTGGTCCGCCGCGGACAGCCCTTCCTTGGTGCCCTCGCGCAGCTTGTTGAGCGCCTCCTCCACCACCGGATCCGCCGCCTTGGGCGCCTGAGAAGCCTCCTCGGCTTCAAGCTCGCCCTTCAGCTCCTGGCCCAGGTTCACGCCTTCGTCCTTCGGTGCCCGCGGCTCGGCGGCCACCTTCACCTGCGCGCTCTCGGGCGCGAGGGTCTCGGACGCTTCAGGGGCTTCGGACTCGGTGCTGCCCGGTAACGGTGACGGCGTCTCGGACATGGGGGGCTCCGGGGCGATGCGCTGGAGGTGATCCTGCAGCTTGACCGTGCGCTCCTGGAGCTCCGTCACCCGGGCCTTGTCCTTCTCCACCACGTCCGGCGGAGCACGGGCCACGAAGTTCGGGTTGTCCAGCTTGCGCTGCAAACTCGCGAGCTCCTGCTCGGCGCGCGCGATCTCCTTCTTCAGGCGGTCGCGCTCCGCGTCCAGATCCACCAAGCCCGCCAGGGGCACGTAGATCTCCAGGTTGCCGCTGACGAACGCCGCCGCCTGCGGAGGCTTGGCGCCCGGCGGGCCCACCACCACCTCGGACAGGCCCGCGAGCGGCATCAGGTACGCGCGCCACCGCTCCAGCAGCTCGCGCGTCGTCGCGTCCGGGCTCTGCACCACCGCCTTCACCTTGGCGGATGGCGGCAGGTTGCTCTCGCCGCGCAGCGTGCGCAGGCCCTCGATGGCCGCGATGACCGGCGCCATCTCACCTTCCGCGGCCGCGTCCACCCACGCCGCCTCCGGCTCCGGGTACGCCGCGATGCAGATGCTCTCCGTGGGACGGGACATCGGCAGCTTCTGCCAGATCTCCTCGGTGATGAACGGCATGAACGGGTGCATCAGCCGCAGGATGCGGTCCAGACACGTCACCAGCACCGCGCGCGTGGTGTCCTTGGCCTCCGCGTCCTCGCCGTACAGCGAGCCCTTCGCCAGCTCGATGTACCAGTCGCAGAACTCCGCCCACAGGAACTGGTACAGCGTGGAGGCCGCTTCCGCGAAGCCGAACGCCTCCAGCGACGCGCGCGTCTCTTCCGTGGCCTTCTGCAGCCGGGAGAGGATCCACCGGTCCGCCAGCGTCAGCTTGCGGCCCTCCAGCGGCGTGCGGTCCAGGCTGAAGTCGCCCATGTTCATCAGGGCGAAGCGGCTGGCGTTCCACAGCTTGTTGCAGAACGCCTTGTAGCCACCCAGGCGATCCATGGACAGCTTGATGTCGCGGCCCTGCTGCGTCAGCGACGCCAGCGTGAAGCGCAGCGCGTCCGCGCCGTGCGCGGGCATGCCCTGGGGGAAGCGGTTGCGCAAGGACGGCTGCAGCGCGTCCGCCTTCGCGCCGAGGATGACGTCCAGGGGATCAATCACGTTCCCCTTCGTCTTGGACATCTTCTCGCCCTTCTCGTCGCGCACCATCGCGTGCAGGTACACGGTGCGGAAGGGCACATCGCCCATGAAGTGCAGGCCCATCATCATCATCCGGGCGACCCAGAAGAAGATGATGTCGTGGCCCGTCTCCATCACGGACGTCGGGTAGAAGGTCTTAAGGTCCGCCGTCTGCCTGGGCCAGCCCAGCGTGGAGAACGGCCACAGCGCGGACGAGAACCAGGTGTCCAGCACGTCCGGGTCCTGCGTCAGCTCCGTGCCGCCGCACTTGGGGCAGGACTCCGGCGTCGTGCGCGACACGATGACGTCCGCCGTGTCCTTCGAGCGCTCCTCCGGGGGCGTGCACGCCGTGCAGTACCACGCGGGGATCTGGTGGCCCCACCACAGCTGGCGGCTCACGCACCAGTCGTGGATGTTGTTCATCCAGTGGAAGTACGTGTTCGTCCACGACTCCGGGACGAACTTCGTGCGGCCCTGCTGCACGGCCTCGATGGCCGGCTTCGCCAGCGGCTCAATCTTGATGAACCACTGCGGCGACAGGCGCGGCTCCACCACCGTGGCGCAGCGCTGGCAGGTGCCCACGCTCAGCTTGTGCGGCTCCTCCTTCTCCAGGAGGCCCAGCTCCGTCAGGTCCGCCAGCACCTGCTTGCGCGCCTCGGTCCGGTCCAGGCCCGCGTACTTGCCGGTGTCCTTCGTCATCCGCGCCGCTTCGTCCAGGATGGACAGCATCGGCAGCTTGTGGCGCAGGCCCGTCTGGTAGTCGTTGAAGTCGTGCGCGGGCGTGACCTTCACCACGCCCGTGCCGAACTCCATGTTCACCAGCTCCGCGTCCGCGATGATGGGGATCTCGCGGTCGGTGAGCGGCAGGGACACGCTGCGGCCCACCAGGCCCAGGTAGCGCGGATCATCCGGGTGCACGGCCACCGCCGTGTCGCCCAGCAGCGTCTCCGGGCGCGTCGTCGCCACGGTGAGCGAGCGGTCGCTGTCCTTCACCGGGTAGCGGATGTGCCAGAGCGAGCCGTTCTTCTCCTCGTGCTCCACTTCCAGGTCGGAGAGGGCCGTGCGGCAGGAGGGGCACCAGTTGATGAGCTTCTGGGCCCGGTACATCAGGCCCTCTTCGTACAGCCGGACGAACACCTCGCGCACCGCGGCCGAGGACTGCTCGTCCATGGTGAAGCGCTCGCGGCTCCAGTCCAGCGACGCGCCCAGGTAGCGGTGCTGCTCACCGATGCGCGCGCCGAACTTGCCCTTCCACGTCCAGACGCGCTCGAGGAACGCCTCGCGGCCCAGGTCGTGGCGGCTCTTGCCTTCGGTCTTCTTGAGCTCCTTCTCCACCACCATCTGCGTGGCGATGCCCGCGTGGTCCGTGCCCGGCAGCCAGAGCGCGTTGAAGCCGCTCATGCGCTTCCAGCGCGTCAGGATGTCCTGGATGGTGGCGGTGAGCGCGTGGCCGATGTGCAGGCTGCCCGTGACGTTGGGCGGCGGCAGCACGATGCTGAACGGCGGCTTGGCGGAAGGGGCTTCGGCGCGGAAGTAGTCGCGCTCCAGCCAGTGGTTGTACCACCGCGCCTCCACCTCGGAGGGCTCGTAGGCCTTGGACAGTTCAGTCGTGTCAGTCATTGCAAGCGCCGGCCCCCGACGGGGCCGGCGGGGAATCAGGGGGGACTGCGAATCAATGCTGGGTCTCGCGGTCCTTGATGAGCCGCTCCAGCTCTTCCCGGATGATGGTCTCCGCCAGCTGCGGGACGACCTCCCAGGCGATCTTCTCGATGACCTCGCGGGACGCCTTCGACAGCGCCTCGCGAAGCTGCGCCTCGCCGCCATCCGCGGCCGGACGGGCGCGCGCGGGCGGAGTGGCCGGCGAGGGTCCGCCGATGTCCAGGGAGATCTCCTCCGCGCCGCTGGGCTCCGGCAGCGAGTCCTCGATGCGGATGCTCTCCGGACGCGCCTGAGCGGCGGACGGCGCGGCCGGAGCGGAGGGAGCCCCAGGCAG
>NZ_JBKGHJ010000220.1:0-13435 GCF_046520365.1 Corallococcus sp. 4LFB | reverse complement strand
CGACCTCCGTGGCGGCGCGCTCGCCCGACTCCACGGCGCCGTCCAGGTAGCCGCACCCCTCGATGGCCGTCTCGGTGCCCGCCCAGTGCACGCGGCCGAAGGGGCCCGGAGCGCGTCGCCCATGGCGGTGAGGGTGCCGGGGCGGGGCAGGCCCACGTAGCAGCCGGTGCTGAACGCCTCCTGCTTCCAGTCCAGCGCCGCGATGGCCACGGGCGTGAGGGCCTGGGGGCCGAAGAAGCGCGCGAAGTCCGCCAGCGCGGCGCGGTGCAGGTCCACGGCGGGGCGGCCGGTCCACGCGCGGGCGGTGTCGCCCAGGAAGAAGCCCACGAGGGCGGGGTGGTGTCCGTGGGGGCCGCAGTCGTCGAAGCACAGGCGCACCGGGCCCACGTCGCTGACGGCCTCGCCGGACAGGCCCGCTTCGCGCCAGAAGGGCGTGGCGTAGGTGGCCACGACCTTGATGACGCTGCCCATGGGGAGGTCCGCGTGCGCGCGGCGGCGCCCCGAGGGCAGGTCCGCGCCGAAGTCGATGCGCTCCGCGAGCGCGGGCGGCGTGGCCACCACCGCGTAGCGCGCGCGCAGGGCCCGGCCGTCCTCCGTGGTGGCGGTGACGCCGCGAGCATCCTGGCGCAGGGCCTTCACGGGCGCGGAGAGGAGGACGCGCTCCGGGGGCAGCCCTTCCGCCAGCCGCCGTGAGAGGGATTGCGCGCCGTCCACGAAGCGCTCCGCCTGGGCGCCGCCTTCAATCTCGGTGAGCGGCATGAGGCCGCCGTTGGAGTGCACGTAGGAGAGGAAGTGCAGGAAGGACAGCTCGGAGGGCTCCGCCGCGAACACCGCGCGCGTGGCGATGTCCAGCGCGGCGCGAGCGCCCCAGGTGGGCACGTGGCGCTGCTTCCACTCCTCCACGGTGAGGGCGTCCCACTCGGCGGCCTTCGGCGCGGCGGCGGGCTGTTCCTTGGGGACGCGCTTCGCCAGGCCCTCCAGCTTCCAGACGATGCGCTGCAAGTCCAGCAGCGACAGGAGGGGCAGGGACGGGACCTTGCCCTGGTAGGTGCGGCGCTCGCCGCGCACCTCCAGCACCTTGGTGCCCTGGTGGTGCTGGGGGAAGCGCTGGAGGCCCAGGCTGTCCGCGAGCCGGAGCACGTGGCGCTGCCTGGGGCCCACCCACTGGCCGCCCAGGTCCACGAGCCCGCCGCCCACCTCGCGCGTGAGGGTGCGGCCGCCCACCCGGTCGCGCGCCTCCAGCACGGCGACGGTGGCGCCGGTGCGAGCGATGTCCCGGGCCGCGGTGAGTCCCGCGACGCCCGCGCCGATGACGACCACGTCCACCCTTGCGTCCATAGGGCGGCGGACTCTACGCCGGACGCGGCGGGTGGCTAGGATGCGCGCCGGAAGTCAGACGGGAAGGGTGGAGGACCGGATGTTCGCGTTGGAGCTGGTGGAGAAGGTGCGGCGGGTGTCGCCGGGCGCGGCGAACGCGCTGACGACGTTGGCGGTGAAGAACATCGTCCCCCTGGCGGCGGCCATGGGCTACCGCGTGGACGAGGTGACGGACGCGCGCGTGAAGGCGACGGTGCCGCTGGACCGCAAGACGAAGAACCACGTGGGCAGCGTGTACCTGGGCGCCCAGGTGACGGTGATGGAGTTGACGATGGGCGTGATGCTCTTCCGCCGCTTCCCGCCCAGCCAGTACAAGATGCTGGTCAACCGCATGGAGGTCGCCTTCCACGCGAAGGCGAAGACGGCGGTGAGCGCGGTGTGCGAGCCCGGGGACGAACTGCTCCAGAAGCTCGCGTCGGAGCTGCGCGCGACGGGGGACAAGGCGGAGGCGTGGATCCCGGTGCGCCTCTTGGGCACGGACGGCCAGTGCGTCGCGGAGTCGCGCTTCCTGGCCGTCTTCAAGCGCGGGTAGCTACCGCGGCGGTTCTTCTTCCATCAGGAAGTCGCCAATGGTCTTCCACATCGCCTCGAACTGGGGGCGGCGGAAGCCGGAGCCGGAGATGAGCCAGTCCACGTGCGGGGGCTGGTGCGCCGGCTGGTCGAAGTGGCCAATGGCATCCAGGTGGTCCGCGCGCACCGCCGCCAGCACGCGGCCGTACACCTGCGAGCGCGTGGGCACGATGCCGTCGCACGCGGTGGGGCCGGGCATGGCGCCGTAGGCCTGCACCAGCGCCGCCGTCTGCGCGGGCGTGTGCAGGGGCAGCTGCGTGAGCGGCATCCGCTGCGTCTGGCCGTACACGAACGCGTAGATGGTGTGCGTGAGCTGCGCGTACGGGTCCAGGCCCGCCGCCAGGCGCGTGCGCAGGGACGGGGGCCGGGCCTGCGTCACCACGGAGCCATAGCGCACGCCGGGCCGGTCATGCGTGCCGCCGTTGAACAGGTCGATGCCCTCCGGCGTGAGCTGGGGGATGAGCGACGTGTCGCGCCCCACGTCCCACAGGAACTTCGTCACCGCGTCGCGCCGCTCGCTGGAGAAGTCCCCCAGCAGCTGGTCGAAGAGCTGATCCAGCAGCGTCGCCTTCCACCCCAGCTGATCATCCGCCCGCGCCATCAGGTGCCCGAAGCGGAACACCACGCTCAAGGGCAGCCGGCCGAAGCGCAGCACGTACATGGTGAACAGCGACAGGAGCTTCAGGAGCTGCTGTCCGAAGAGGCCCAGGAAGAACGTGGCCAGCGGCGTGCCCGCGTGGGGCGCGGACAGCGTCACCACCGTGCGCACGCGGCGCGCGAAGGGCTCCAGCTCCAGCGACTCCGACACCTGCGCGCCGGGGGAGACGAACAGCCGGGCATCCAGGCCGCCGGTGGAGTGGCCCACCAGGTGGATGGGGCCGTCGTCCCCGGAGGCCGTCTCGCTCACGGCCTTGAGCAGATCCGCGGTGCGCTGGCGGATGGACGCGGTGGGATGGGAGACGACCGTCACCACCTCCGCGTCGATTCCCCGCCGGGCGAGGTCCTGCTTCAGGAACTCGTACGCGTGGCCGAAGTAGAGGAGCTCGCCCAGGTTGGTGAACCCGAAGAAGCCGGGGACGAGGTAGACGTGGTGCTTCACGGACATGGGCCCACCAGCATAGCCCACGCTCCCGGGATGGGCTTGGAATACCCGGCGTCCCAAGCGGTTGACGCGCGCCCGGCCGCGTTGACAAAACCGGCTGCCTGTTTCCCCTCCTCACGAAGGAAGACTCCCCGTGTACCGCAGACTGCTCGCGCTTGGCCTGCTGTCGTCCCTCCCCGCCGCGGCGGAAGAGGGCATGTGGACCTACGACGCCTTTCCCGCCGCCCAGGTGAAGAAGGCCTACGGCTTCGAGCCTGACCAGGCGTGGCTGGACAAGGTGCGCCTGGGCTCCGTGCGGCTCGCCGGTGGCTGCTCCGCGAGCTTCGTGTCGCCGGACGGCCTGGTGATGACGAACCACCACTGCGTGCGCAGCTGCATCGAGGAGCTGGCGACCGCGAAGGACGACCTCCTGGCGAAGGGCTTCCAGGCGAAGTCAGCGAGGGAGGAGCGGCGCTGTCCCAAGATTGAAGCCAACCAGCTGGTGGAGATGACCGACGTCACCGGGCGGATGAACACGGCGACGAAGGGCCTGTCCGGCGCGGCCTTCAACACCGCGCTCAAGAAGGAGATGGCCGCGGTGGAGGGGGCGTGCACCACTGGCGCGGACGTGCGCTGCGACGTGGTGACGCTCTACAACGGCGGCAAGTACCAGCTCTACAAGTACCGCCGCTTCCAGGACGTGCGGCTCGTGTTCGCGCCGGAGTTCTCCATGGCCGCCTTCGGCGGGGACGCGGACAACTTCAACTTCCCGCGCTACGGCTACGACGTGTCCTTCGTGCGCGTGTGGAAGGACGGCGCGCCGGCGAAGAGCCCGGACTACCTGCCGTGGGCGAAGGAGGGCGCGAAGGAGGGGGACCTCGTCTTCGTCTCCGGCCACCCGGGCGGCACGGAGCGCAAGAGCACGGTGGCGGAGCTGGAGTTCCAGCGCGACGTGGCGCTGCCCCAGACGCTGCTCCAGCTGGCGGAGATGCGCGGCGCGCTGCGCGAGTTCACCAGCGCGTCGCCGGAGCGCTACCGCGTGGCGCGCTCCAGCCTGCGCGGCGTGGAGAACGGACTCAAGGCGCTGAAGGGCCGGCAGGAGACGCTGGCGGACCCCGCGGTCCTCGCGCGCAAGCGGCAGGAGGAGGCGGACCTGCGCAAGCGCATCGACGCGAACCCCCAGGCCCGGGCGCTGACGCAGGGCATGTGGGAGGAGACGGCGCAGGCGCTGGACGCGTGGCGCCGGATGATGAACGACTACCGGATGAAGGGCGCGGGGGACGCGTTCCGCTCCGACCTGTTCTCCTACGCCCAGGCGCTGGTGCGCGCGGCGGACGAGCTGCCCAAGCCCAACGGGGAGCGGCTGCGCGAGTACACCGACGGCCAGCTCCCGGCGCTGAAGCAGCGGCTGCTGCGGGAGGCGCCCATCCCGGCGGAGCTGGAGGCGCTGACGCTGACGTTCGGCTTCAACAAGCTGCGCGAGACGCTGGGCGCGGATGATCCGTTCGTGAAGCGGGTGCTGGAGAAGGAGGCCCCGGCGGACCTGGCGAAGGCGCTGGTGCGCGGCTCGAAGCTGGGCAACGTGAAGGTGCGCCAGGCGCTGCTGGACGGCGGCAAGGCGGCGGTGGACGCGTCGAAGGATCCGATGATCGTCCTGGCGCGCAAGGTGGACGCGGAGACGCGCGCGTCGCGCAAGCGCTACGAGGACACGGTGGAGGCGGTGCTCAAGCGCAACGGCGAGCGGCTGGCGAAGGCGTACCTGCTGGTGAACGGCACCGCGGGCGCGCCGGACGCGACCTTCACGCTGCGGCTCAACTACGGGCAGGTGAAGGGCTGGGACGACGACGGCAAGGCGGTGCCCGCGCTGACCACGTTCGGCGGCGCGTACGGGCGCGACACGGGCAAGGAGCCCTTCAAGCTGCCGGCGCCGTGGGTGAAGGCGAAGGGGAAGGTGCCGGACGCGACGCCGCTGGACATGGCGACGACCAACGACATCATCGGCGGCAACTCCGGCTCGCCGGTGGTGAACCGCGACGGGCAGGTGGTGGGGCTCATCTTCGACGGCAACCTGCCGTCGCTGGGCGGCCGCTACCTCTACGCGCCGGAGACGAACCGCGCGGTGGCGGTGCACGGCGACGGCATCCTCGCCGCGCTGGAGCACGTCTACGGCGCACGCGCGTGGTCAACGAGCTGAAGGGCGCGCAGGCGGCGTCCGCGGCTCCGGCCCGCTGAGTCCCCCCGGCCGGCACGAGGCCCGCCTCCGGGCCGGCACGTCCTGAACCTGTCCGACAGTCGGACAGGTTTCCGCTGCTCGGGTGGGGCCGGGGCCCCTCCGGCGCGGTCGTCCAAACCTGTCCGACAGTCGGACCCGTTCGTGCGGTGCGCGGACACGGCGGCGGGTCGCCTCCGGGGCTCATCGGCCCGGGGGCTTGCGTGCTCGGGCCGCCGAAGGAGCGCGGCTCAGCAGCCCTTCCGCCTCCAGCGCGGCGCGCACGGACGGGATGTGTCCCCGGTGCGCCTTGAAGCGCTGGAGGAAGAGCCGCACCCAGTGCAGCGGCGGCGTCAGCGTGCCCCAGGTGTGGAAGCGCGAGCCCCAGGCGTTCGGCTGGAGCGAGTCCAGGAAGGGGTTCACGTCGTGCACGCCGAGCAGCGGGCGGTGGGCCGGCAGTGCTTCGAGCTTCCGGTTCGCGGCGGCCTGACCGTTCAACGTCCGCGTCCCCGTGTAGCGCTCGCGCAGGAAGCGGTTGAAGGTGCGGTGGCCTTCGGGCTCCAGGAGGAGCGCGCGCAGCAGCCGCGCCTGTTCACCCCGGTCCAGCAGCGCGCCCTTGCGCTGTTGCTTCTGGCGCAGCAGCTGGCGCTGGCGCCACCTGTCCTGAAGGGGATCCCTGAATGCGTCCGTCCACACCAGGTGGCCCAGCGCGTGGTCGCCGATGACGCCGCGGGGCAGCAGGCCTCGCGCATGGCCCCGTCGGTCCTCGCGCGGCAGGTGGCGCGTGCGCGCGGTGGCCCAGCGGATGAACGGGTTCACCTTGTCGCCCGACTGCCGCCAGTACACCTGCTGGTGAATCTTCGCGTCCTCCCACGGCGCGCAGGGCGGCACGTCCGCCTCCACGTCGCCGGACCGGAGCCACTGCGCCAGCTCCTGGCGCACCTCCTGGCGGGCCGCGCGGTGGATGCGCGCACGCGCCGCGCGCGACGCCTCCCGGTTCTTCGACGGCAGCAGCGAGCGCGCCATCTGCCGGACCTTCTCGTCTGAGTGGATCATCGCCCGCGGGCCCTCCGTGGCCGGGCGCGGACGGGGAGCGCGCCCATCACCTGACGCGCACTGGACGTCTTCCACCGCGACGCGTCGGGTGCCGGACACCCGTGAGCCAGAACCTCACGGGTGCTTGGTGCGTCGCGTCAGGAGCGCACTACCGTAGGTGTGCGGATGCGTGTCCGCCTCTGTCTTCGCACGGTTGCGTTCCCCGGAACGTCCCCGTCCGAGCGCCTTCCCGGGCTGGTTGGGAGCCGGCGCCGTCGTGCGGTAGCATCGCGATCGTCTGACGCCGGGGGGAGGGAGGATGCACGATGGTGGTGGAGGCTCTGGAGCCCCGGACGATGTCGGCCATCATGTTCACGGACATGGAGGCCCCCGCAGGTCAACGCTGGCGGGATGAGTCCCTACAACAAGCGCTGCAGGAGGAGCACGGTCAGCTGGTGCGCGGGCTGCTCGCGCGCCACGGTGGCCGCGAGGTGAAGCGGATGGAGGAGGGCGGCTTCCTCCTGGAGTTCGAGTCGGGCCTGCCCGCGGTGTCGTTCGCGCAGGAGTGGCGCGCCGCCGTGGACGCACGCAACCGCGCGGTCCCCACCGAGCAGCGCATGTCCGTCCGGGCCGGCGCGCACCTGGGCATGGTGGTGCACCGCGACGGTGACGTCTTCGGCGAGGGCGTCAACCTGGCGGCCCGCATCGAGTCCCTGGCGCGCCCGGGCACCGTCTACGTCAGCGAGACGCTGGTCGCGCAGCTGGAGGGCCGGTTGAAGGCGCCGCCCGTGCGGCTGGGCCGCAACGAATTGAAGAACATCCGGCTGCCGGTGGCGGTGTTCCGCATCGACCCGCCGGCGGAGGCCCGGAACGAGCGTGCGCTCCTGTCGCGCGTGCGTTCACTGCTGGGCCGTAAGCGGGCGCCCGCGGACGGTTGAGGCTTGTGGCCGGGCGCGCGGCGGTAAGGTGCCGCGCCATGTCCGAGCTCACCCTGGTCGTTGGTTCCAAGAACTTCTCCTCGTGGTCGCTGCGCCCCTACCTGGCCCTGGCCCACACCGGCCAGCCGTTCCGGGAGGTGCTGGTGCCGCTGGACACGCCGGAGACGGCGGCGCTCATCGCCATGCACTCGCCCAGCGGCCGGGTGCCGGTGCTCAAGCACGGCGACACCGTGGTGTGGGATTCGCTGTCCATCTGCGAGTACCTGGCGGAGGCCTTCCCGGACGCGAAGCTGTGGCCGGAGGACCGCGCGACGCGCGCGATGGCGCGCTCGGTGACGTCGGAGATGCACTCGGGCTTCACGGCGCTGCGCACGAACCTCCCCATGGACATCAGCGCGCGCAAGACGGTGCCGGGGCTGGACGCGCCGGGCGTGCACGCGGACATCGCGCGCATCCAGGGGCTGTGGGCGGGCTGCCGCGAGCGCTACGCAAAGGGCGGCCCCTTCCTCTTCGGCGCCTTCAGCATCGCGGACGCGTTCTACGCGCCCGTCATCACCCGCTTCGTCACCTACGGCGTCCCGTTCCGTCCGGAGAACGTCCCGTACCGCGACGCGGTGCTGGGCCTGCCCGCGATGCTCAAGTGGACGGAGGCCGCCCAGGGCGAGCCGCCGCTCGCGCGCTACCGGTAGCTCACAGCCCCAGGGACTTGAGCTGCGAGTCGAACGTGGGCGCGTCCGTGAAGACGTACCCGCGCAGCCCCAGCGCCCGGGCCGCGTCCACGAACTCCGGCAGGTCGTCGAAGAAGGCGGCCTCCTGGGGCGCGCAGCCTGCCTTCTCCAGCGCGAGCCGGTAGATGGCCGGCTCCGGCTTCACGTGCCCCACCTCGCAGCTCATCACCAGGGCGTCGAAGCGCTGGAGCAGGGGCAGCAGCGGCTTCAAATAGGCCACGTGCAGCGCGTTGGTGTTGGACACCAGCACCAACCTCACCCGCCCGGCGAGCCCCTCCACGCGCGGCAGCACCGCGTCGTGCACCGTGAAGTGGCTGCTCCACAGGGGCGCGAACTCCGCCATGGGCAGGTCCACGCCCAGCGCGCCGCACACGTCGTTCCGGATGCCCTCCGCGTCCAGCAGGCCCCGGTTCGCCGCCGTCCACCCCGCGCCGGTCAGCCGCCTCGCGGCCTCCCGCGGCTCCAGCCCCGCCCGCGCCGCCAGCCTCGCGAAGAGCAGCGCGTTGTCGTGGAACACCAGCACGTTGCCCAGGTCCAGCAGCACGGCCTTCACGGCGGGGACGGCGGACACAGGGGCTCCTGCTTTCAGATGCGGTAGGACCGCGCGACGCCTTCCATCTGGCCCGCGACTTCCTGCAGCCGCTTCGCGGCGCCGGTGGTGGACTTCAGGCTGGTCTGCGTCTCCACCATCATGGAGGACAGGTCCGTCACCGCGCTGAAAATCTGGGCGATGCCCGCGTTCTGCTGGTTCACCGCCCCGGCGATCTGCCGCGCCGCCGCGGCGTTGTCCTGGACGATGGTGGCCAGCTCCCTCAGGTGCTCGCCGCTGGTGCGCACCTGCTCCAGGCCCTCCGCGACGCTGGAGTGGCTCTGCTCGGTCATCTTCGCCGTGGAGATGATGGCGTGGCCCAGGTCCCCCAGGATGTCGCGCACCTTCTCCGTGGCCTGGATGGATTGATCCGCCAGGTTGCGGATTTCGCGCGCCACCACGCTGAAGCCCTTGCCGTGCTCACCGGAGCGCACCGCTTCGATGGCCGCGTTGAGCGCGAGCATGTTGGACTGGTCCGCCAGGTCCTTCACCGTCTGGGTGATGCCGCCAATCTGCTGCGTGCGCTCGTTGAGCTGCACGATGCGCATGGCCATCTCGCCGGACTGCTCGTGCAGCCCCTGGAAGCCGTCCAGGCTGTCGCGGATGGCGACCTCGCCCGCGCGGCCCACCTCCTCCGCGCGCGCCGCCACGCCCAGCACCGTCTCCGCCTTCTCCGCGGCCAGCAGCGACGTCTGCTTGATCTCCTGCGCCGTCACCTGCGTCTCCTGGAGCGCGGCGGCCTGCCGGGCCACGTTGCGCTCCTGGACCTCGGAGGCGAGGTTCAGCTCCGCCACCGTCTCGCTGAGGACGTGGGTGCCCTCCTGGAGGCTGGTGGCCGTCTCGCGCAGGTTCTTCATCATCTGACCGAAGGCCTGGGTCAGCTCCCCCACCTCGTCCCGCCCCGCCTTCACCTCCATCACCTGCGTGAGGTCGCCTTCCTTCACGACGCGGCGGACCACCTCACTGAGCGCGCGCAGCGGCCGGGTGATGCCGCGCGCCAGCACCCACGAGCCCAGGCCCACCCCCGCCACGAGGAGGGCGGCCAGCCCCAGCACCAGCCGGCGCATCCCGTTGAGGGGCGCGTAGGCCTCGTCCGGCTCCAGCTGGGCCAGGAACCTCCACCCGTCCCCCACGTCGCGCACGTCCGAGCCGTTCACCGCGACCGCGGTCACGCGGCCCGTGTCGTCGTGCTCGCCCCTGCGCGTGTCGAACAGCGTCCGGCCATCCGCGCTCCGCAGCTCCAGGGAGAAGCTGTGGTGGCCGCGGTGCTGGGCCCGGGCGAGCGCGGGCTTCACCAGCTCCCCCACCTGGCCCCAGTCGAACGCCGCGAGCAGCACGCCCAGCCGCTGGCCGCGCTCGTCCATCACCGGCACCGCCAGGGGCAGCACGTGCACGCCGTAGATGGGGTCCTCCTCCTCCACGCCCTCGGCGGTGGTGGCGCCGGCCTGCGCCTGACGGAACCACGCCGCCTGACGCACGGCCTCCGCGCCCCCCGCGTACGCCTCGCGCAGCGCGGGCGTGCTGGCGGAGACCGCCACGCCGTCGTCGCCGAAGAGCACGATGCCGTTGAGGGTGAGGTAGCGCCGCTGCAAGAGCGCCAGCATCGCGTCGCTCGCCGAGGCGTCCTTCGTGCGCAGCGCCTGGCGCAGGACGGGGTCCTCCGCCCAGCTGTGCGCGCTCGCCTCGCGCTCCGCCAGGGTGGACTCCAGCAGGTCCTTGAACCCTTCCGCCTCCATGCGCAGCGACGCGTCCAGCTGCGCCTCCGTCTGCTGGCGCATCAGCCGGTCCTGCAGCCCGGTCAGCGTCAGGAGCGGCACGCACGACACCAGGGTCATGTACAGCAGCAGCCGCCCACGCAGCGTCAGGGACGGCAGTTCGAAAGAAGGCATGGCACGCCGGCGCGAAGGAGAGGACCCGGGTTCCTATACCAGAACCCGGGCCCTGAACCCCCCGGCCGACCGGCCGCCTACAACACGGGCACCCGGTCAGGCAGGTCCCGCGCGGGCAGGTTGGAGTAGTCCGCGTCCAGGTCCAGCCGCACCCGCTGCTTCACGCGCGTGCTCAGCAGCCCCCGCAGCAGCCCCAGGAACCCCGGCGGCGCCGCGATGACCACCTGGTCGAACGCGTGCGAATCCACGCCCCTGTCCAGGCGCCCGGACAGCTCGCGCGCGAAGCGCTCGTGCTCCAGCTGCCGCCGGCCGTCCGGTTCGACCTCCGGCACCGGGCGGTGCAGCGTGCCCGCGTTGGGGTTGTCCGGCTGATTGAACAGGTCGACGGGCTTGGCCCGGCTCTCGTCATGCTGGAACTGCTCGATGAGGTCCCACTTCTCCGCCTTCGCATCCGTGGCGAAGAGCCGGGCGCGACTCGCGTTGGCCACCAGGATCCAGAGCCTCTTGTCCGCCATCTTCACGCCTCCTTGTCTCTTGAGGAGTGCGGACCCCCCCGGCCCCCGGCAAGCTTCCCCATGCGAGCCGGCTCCCTGCCGCGTGGAGGCCAGGCAACCTGTCCACCGCCCCCTTTAAGGACCGGGAACACTCCGCCTGTCCCCCGGTGCCTGACGACCTCCTCCCACGTTGACCAACCGCATCCGAGCGGCGACCATCCTGAGCCGGGGGAACAGGACGGGAGTGGGCTGTATGGAGAAGTATTTCAATGTCCGTGGACAGAAGGTGCGCGAACGCCGCACATGCCACCTGTCCACGTGGCGCACGACGATTGAAGCGTCACGTGCCGAAAGTTTTTCCGTCTCTCGCACGATAGATGCCCTCCCGTGGGTTGCAGGGTCGCTCCGCCATGGAAACCTGATCCCCCCATGGGCACCGACGACCTCCTCGCTCACACCGTGCTGTCTGAATCGGGTGATGCCGTGACCGACAGTGGCGGGATGCCGGCCGTGATGTCGCCACCTGGACAGGAGGTCCAGGAGGGCACGGTGCTGGGGAACTACCAGCTGGAGAAGCTGCTGGGCGAAGGCAGCATGGGGCGGGTCTTCCAGGCGCGGCACGTGCGGCTGGGGCGCCAGGTGGCGCTCAAGGTGCTCAAGCCGGAGCACGCGCGGGACAGCTCGTTCGTGCAGCGCTTCTTCCAGGAGGCGCGCACCGTCAATCAGATCAACCACGAGCACATCGTGGAGGTCTTCGACTTCGTGGACGAGTCGCCCGACGGGCACGTCTACTGCGTGATGGAGCTGCTGCGCGGGCAGAGCCTGGCGGCGCTCCTGAAGGAGGAGGGGCTGACGCTGGAGCGCGTGCAGCGCATGGGCGTGCAGGTGTGCGCGGCGCTGGGCGCGGCCCACCAGGTGGGCGTGGTGCACCGGGACATCAAGCCGGACAACCTCTTCATCACGCAGCGCTCCGGGCAGCAGGACTTCGTGAAGGTGCTGGACTTCGGCGTCGCGAAGCTCATCACCACGCAGACGGGCGTGAGCCTCACGGGCACGCTGGACGGCACCATCATCGGCACGCCGGCGTACATGGCGCCGGAGCAGGCCGCGGGCCTGCCGGTGGACGCGCGCGCGGACATCTACGCGGTGGGCAACATCCTCTACGAGATGCTCTCCGGCCACCCGCCGTTCCAGGCGTCCGCCTTCGGGCAGCTGGTGGTGCAGATCATCACCCAGCCGCCGCCGGCCCTGCCGTCGCACCTGCCGTCGGGCGAGCGGGTGCCGCCGGAGCTGGCGGAGCTGGTGATGCGCTGCCTGGCGAAGGAGCCGGAGGCCCGGCCGCAGCAGCTGGCGGAGGTCACCACGTCGCTCCTGCTGATGCCCACCTCGCCGGCCGGGGCGCCGCGCATGGAGGGGCTGGTGGAGGAGGCGGAGCGGCCCACCCTGCGCATGAAGGTGCCGGGCCTGCTGCGCGACCGGCGGCTCCAGGTGTCGTTGGGGCTGGCGGCGCTCGCGCTGGTGTCCGGCATCACCACGTGGACGGGGCTGCACTCGGTGCGCGCCTCCCAGGCGGAGCAGGCGCCGGCGGCGGTGGCGTCCGCGCCGGAGACGCCGGTGGCGGGCGCGATGGACGCGGTGACGCTGACGGTGCACTCGTCGCCGCCGGGCGCGAAGGTGGTCCGCGTGGACACGGGCGAGGAGCTGGGCACCACGCCGCTGACGAAGGCGCTGACCCGGCAGGCGGTGCCGCCACAGTTGCGCGTCGAACTCGCGGGCTACGTTCCGCTGGAGCGGGCGGTGGAGTTGAAGCAGGGTGCCGCCGCCGCGGAGTTGACCGTGCCGCTCGTGAAGGCGAGCGCGGGGCCGCGTCGTGCCCCCGCGCGTGCGCCGGGCCGCAAGGGAGGAAGCAGGGATGCGGTCATTGATCCGTTCTCGTCGCAGTGAGTCCAGGGCCCTGAGCCTGGGGCTCGTGCTCGCGCTGGGGACGCCGCTCCCGGCGGCGGTGGCGGCGGAGGACGCGGCGGCCACCGCCGCGGTGGAGGACGCGGCGCGGGAGAAGTTCTCCGAGGGCAACCTGGCGTACGACCTGGGGGAGTTCGACCGGTCGCTCAAGGCCTTCAGCGAGGCGTACCGCCTCAAGCCGCTGCCCGCGTTCCTCTTCAACATCGCGCAGTGCCACCGGCAGCTGAACAACCCGGCGCGCGCGGCCTTCTTCTACCGGCGCTACCTGGCGCTGTCGCAGGAAGAGCCGGCCAACACGGACGTGGTGCGCGAGCTCATCGCGGAGATGGACACGAAGGCGCGCGTCCAGGAGGAGCAGCGCCGGGAGCGCGAGCGCTTCGCGCGGGACCGTGACCTGCAGCGGGCGCGGGAGCAGGCCGCGCTGGCGGAGGCCCGCGCCAACGAGGCGAGGCTCGCGGTGAGCCCCGCCGCCGCGCCGGAGAAGAACGGGGCCTCCGAGGCCCTGTCCCTGCAGGTGCCGGACGCGGCCGTGGAGACGCAGGCCCGCCCGGCCAAGCCATGGA
>NZ_JBKGHJ010000021.1:0-36877 GCF_046520365.1 Corallococcus sp. 4LFB | reverse complement strand
CGCGACGAGCGACCGGGCGCGAGACCACCCCGCGGCGCGCAGGAGCGCGTAGTCGCCCACCTCCTGCGGCAGCTCGTGGACGATGACCGCGAACGCGGTGGCGAAGCCCGCGTGCGGCGACACGAGGAAGGCCGCCGCGACCGCCGCGCCGTCGCCCACGTTGTGCAGCGCATCCGACGCGAGCAGCGCGCTGGGGAGCGTGGGCGCGCCGGAGTGCCCATGATGATGCGCGTGATGGACGTGGCCGTGCGCGTGCCCCGCGGCGAGCTCCGCGTCGTGGTGGTGATGGCCCAGCGCCCACTCCAGCAGCGCCAGCGCGACGAAGCTGGCGAAGGCCCACGCGAAGGCGGCCTCCCCCCGCGCCTCCACCGCCTCCGGGAGCACCTCCAGGAACACGGTGCTCAAGAGCGTGCCGGCGGCGAAGGCCACCAGCGCGGGCAGCCGCCGCTGCAGCCAGGGCTCGGACAGCACGCCGCCCGCGAGCCCGGCCAGACCGTCCAGCCCCACGGCGATGAAGACGAGCAGGACGGTGTGCGTGTCCATCAGGGGGCCATCAGCCACGCGAGCACGGCCTGGGGACCGTCCACGTGCACGAAGTGGCCCGCGTCCGGGAGGACGGCCACGGGGCAGCCGCCGGCCTCCAGCCGCCGCGCGCTCTCCTGCGACACGTACCGGCTGCGCCCGCCACGGATGCAGCGCAGGGGCGGGTGGACGGGGCGCTCCACGGCGGGCCACAGGTCCTCGCCGTTGACGCGCCGGTGGAGGCGCTGGAGGGCGTCTCGGTCGAAGCGCCAGCGCACGCCCTCACCGTCGGGCGCGAGGTTCATGAGGAGCCAGTCCGACAGCGCCTCCGACAGGCCGTTGCCGGTGAGGCTCGCGCGCAGGTCCTTGCGGCTGTCGGCGCGCGGCGGGGCCTTCAGCAGGATGTCGAGCACGTAGCCGCTCTCCGACAGGTCCAGCGGCACGGGGCCGGGCGCGATGTCGAGCAGCGCCACGCTGCCCACACGCTCGGAGGCCTCCAGGCTCGCGGCCAGTGACACGCGGCCGCCCAGCGAGTGGCCCACCCAGTCCACCGCGCCGGTGAAGCCCTGCGCGTCGAGCGTGTCCACCACGTCGCGCGCGAGCGTGGTCAGGTCCGCGTCCGGGGGCAGGGCGGGAGACGCGCCGTGGCCGGTGAGGTCGGGCAGGAGGATGCGGCGGCGCGGGTCGGCCTGGGCCCACGCGACGGCCAGCGAGCGCAGGTTGCGGCCCGTCCCGAGGAAGCCGTGCAGCATCACCGTGGGCACGTCGCCCGTGCCCACCTGGAAACTTTCGAGCACCACGCCACCACCGCCTTGTGTCGCGTGCCTTGACCTGGGGCACGCCCTGCCGCTTCATACCGCGAACCCCGTTTGCGTCGAGGTGAACCCGATGGCATCCGTCTCCTGGTTGTTGCTGGCGCTTGGCGCCAACCCCGTCGCGGCGCCGGCCCAGGCCCCGGCCGATCCGAAGGTGGCGGTGGCCACGGTGCTGGACGACTGGCACCGCGCGGCGGCCGTCGCGAACGAGCCGCGCTACTTCTCCTTCTTCACGCCGGACGCGGTCTTCATGGGCACGGACGGCCAGGAGCGCTGGACCGTGGATCAGTTCCGCGCGTGGGCGAAGCCCTTCTTCACCAAGGGCAAGGCGTGGTCGTTCAAGTCGGTGTCCCGCAACGTGTTCCTGTCGAAGGACGGTCAGGTGGCCTGGTTCGACGAGGCGCTGGACACGCCCAACCTGGGCCCCGCGCGCGGCAGCGGCGTGCTGGTGAAGGACGCGGCCGGCTGGAAGATCGCCCAGTACAACCTCTCCGTCCCCATCCCCAATGACTTGATGGGCGAGGTGACGAACCGCATCGCCACGTACTCGAAGGCAAAGCCAGCCACACCGCCCGCCCCAGCGCAGCCGCCCGCGAAGAAGCCCTGAGCGTGTTGCCCGCCTGCGTCATGGCCGGACGTCATGACAGAACCATGACAAACGCATGGCGGAGCTGAGGCCCTCCGCCATTTCCTACGCTGTAGGTTGGTGTCCTTCGCCGCTCTGCACCGGAGGCTCAACCCATGCGTGTCATCACCCCCGACCTTCTCGTCGCGGCCGTGACGGAACTCTCCCGGGGAACGAAGCTGGTCCGAATGAAGGACGTGCTGGCCTGGTGTGAGTGGAACGGAGTGGATGCCCAGGGCGACGGCCTGAAGAACCAGGCGCTCTGGGACGCGGAGCGGGCCGAGGCCCAGACGCACCGCCGGTTGCTGAAGTTCAAGAGCGGCGAGTGCAAGCAGTCCCGGCTGGGCTGGGCGCTCGTCCCCCACGGGGCCAAGGCGCGGGAGCTGGCCACGGAGCTGCGCTGGTGCGAGCAGCTGTGGAATGGCGAGGACTGGGTCTGGCTGGGCGGCATCGCCCCCGTCCCCGAGCGCCGTCCCAACCGCGTCCGGGACGTGGAGCAGGAGCAGGCGCCCGCCTCCCCGTGAGCCGGGGACGTGCTCACCGGGTCCGGCGCGCGCTGAACCGCGGCCCTCAGGGCAGGACGTTGACGTGGATGCCCGGCGTGCGGCGCTCCGTCGCGCGCTCCACCACGCGCCCCAGGCGCAGCAGCAGGTGCTCTTCGTAGGGCCGCCCCATGAGGTGCACGCCCACGGGCAGGCCCGCGCGGTCGAAGCCCGCGGGGACGGAGAGGGCAGGGCAGCCGGTGAGGTTCGCCAGGCGGATGAAGCGCATCAGCGCGTCCACCACCGGCAGGTTGGACTCGCCCGCCGGGAGCGCCGCTTCGGGGATGGCGGGGGCGGTGCTGGCCGTCGTCGGCGTGACGATGACGTCCACGTCCGCCATGAGCGACAGCAGCTCGCGCGTCAGCCGGTGCCGGTGCCGCAGCGCATGGATGAGGTCCGTGGCCCGGAAGTGACGCCCCAGCGCCAGGTTGGTGCGCGAGTCGAGCCCGAACACCGACGCGCGGGCCTTCACCTGCGGCAGCATCGCCTCCGCCATCTCGCTCAGGATGATGCAGCTGTGCGTCCAGAGAATCGTGTTGAGGTCCGGCGCGGGGAGCTCCGCCACCGTGGCGCCCGCGTCGGTGAGGGCGCGCACGGCCTCGCGGCAGCGCGCCACCACGTCCGGGTCCGCGTCCTCGAAGTACGGCGTGCAGAGGCCCAGCCGGACGCCCTTCAGCGCCCCGTCCTCGTAGCCGGACAGGTGGTGCGGGGGCTGCTGCCGGGAGGCGACGTCGTGCCCGTCCGGCCCCGCGACAATCGCATACACCGCCGCGACGTCGTCGACCGTGAGGCCCAGGGGGCCCACGTGCGCCACGTTCCAGCACAGCGGCGGCACGCCCGTCTCCGGGATGCGGCCCCAGGTGGCCTTGAGTCCGACGAGACCGCACAGCGCGGCCGGGATGCGGATGGAGCCGCCGCCGTCCGCGCCGATGCTCGCCGGACACAGGCCCGCCGCCACCGCGGCCCCGGAGCCGCTGGAGCTGCCGCCGGTGATGTGGCCCCGGTTCCACGGGTTGCGCGAGGCGCCGTGGTGCGGGTTCAACCCGATGGGGTTGATGCCAATCTCATGCATGTTGGCCTTGCCCAGGATGACGGCGCCCGCGGCCTTCAGGCGCGCGGCGACGGTGGAGTCGGTCCGGGCCGGCTCGGTGCGGAACGTGGTGCCCAGCGTCGTGGGGAAGCCCGCCACGTCCAGCTCGTCCTTGATGACGACCGGCACGCCGTCGAGCACGCTCAAGGGCACGCCCGCGCGCAGCCGCTCCGCGGACGCCTCCGCCGCCCGCAGCACCTCCTCCGGCTTGCGAGCGATGAAGAGGCCCAGGCGGTCCGCGCCGCCGTCCAGCCGTTCAATGGCTTCGTGGACCTTCCGCGTCACGGCCACCGGGTCCGTGCCCCCGTCCCGGTAGGCGCGAGCGAACGCCGCCACCGTCTCCCGCTCCGGCTCCACGGGCGACGCGGCGGCGGCGCGCGCGGCCTGCTCCACGGGTGTCTGTGTTTCAGTGGCTGGAGCGCCCGGGGGCAGCGGGTACTGGAGGGGCGGGGCATCGCCAGCGGACAGCTCGCGCCACTGCTCGATGCCGCTGTCCCGCATCAACTTCTCCAACAGCGCCGGGCCCACGCCGCCCCGCTCCAGCGTGTTCACCATGGCCTTGAGGGCCATGCCAGAGAGTCGCGGAGCCTTCACCGGGGCGCGTTGGTAGGTCATGGCGGACAGCGTATCGCCGCGTCGCGCGGGGACGCAGCCCGCGTCCCGCGGGAACGCGCCCCCGGGCCGCCGTCCGCGCAGGCAGGAGCGAGGGACCGCGCAGGCGGTCTGTCCTGAAGGCGGCATATCGCATGCACCCACCGGGAGCATGCACGGATGCCGCAGCGGGTCGGTGGAGGCAGCCCACCGGCTCTGGGGAATGTTGCTCTGTCTGGGCCTGCTCCTGTCCCCCCGGGCGGGCGCGGTGGAGGCGCCGCCAGGAGCCGGGCCGCGCAAGGTCTACGTGAGCTTCGCCCTGTCCGGCTTGAGCACCGTGGACGACGTCAACGAGACCTTCGACGCGGACTTCTACCTGCGGCTGCGCTGGTACGACCCCACGCTCGCCGACGCGCCGCTCGGCAACCTGGACGCGCCTCCCGCGTGGCGCCCGAACCTGGAGATCATCAACGCCAGGAGCGTGTCCAAGCAGCTGGAGGAGGACAGCTATCAACTGGTGGCGCCCGGCGTCGTGCAGACGGTGAACCGCTACCGGGTCACGCTCGCCAGCAAGCTGGACCTGCGCCGGTTCCCCTTCGACGAACAGGACCTGCCCATCCTCATCGAGGACTTCCAGCACGCCCGGGAGGAGCTGGTCCTGGTCCATGAGCGCGTGGGGGCGCCGCTCCAGGGGGCGGAGTCGCTGGCCGAGTGCAGCGCGCCGCTTCATGGCGACGACGTCTTGGAACTCGCCTCCAGCGGCCCGTCGGAGTGGGAGCTCCACGGCGTCCGCGTCGGGACGGAGACGCACCGCTACACCTTCTTCGACGACGTCGGCTACTCGCGCTTCAACATCACCCTCCACGTCGAGCGGCGTCCCCAGTACTACGTCTTCAAGCTCATCCTGGTGCTGCTGCTGCTCGTGCTGGCCCCCTGCGTCGTGTTCTTCCTGGACCCGGAGAGCCTGGGGGAGCGCAGCGGCATCTGCATCACCGCGCTGCTGGCGGTCATCGCGCACAACTACATCGCGTGCACGGTGCTGCCGCGCATCGCCTACCTGTGCGTGATGGACTACTTCATGTTCGGGGGCCAGGCGGTGCTGTTCCTCATCGTGGCGGAGAGCCTCTGCGTGCACCAGGTGCTCAAGCGCACCCAGGGCACGGAGCACGAGGCCCGCGGCCTGCGGTTCACCCGGGCCCTGGACCGCGTCTGTCTTTATTCCATTCCTCCCGCGCTGCTCCTGGCGGGGGCGTCGGTCTACGCGCTGTATTCCTGAAGGAGAGCCCATGCACCCCCATGACAAGCCCTTGCAGCCCGTCGTCCAGGAGTTGAAGCAGCTCATCGCCCGGAACGGCTGGGAGGGCCGCTTCACCCAGGCCATCCAGGACGCCCGGCGCTACGACATCCCCGCCATCCGCCACATCGAGAACCTGGACGACTACCTCCAGTGGATGAGCGGCCTGCTGGAGTGGGTGCCCTCCGAAACGCCCAACGGCCGGCACATCTACAACCACATCTGCGAGTTCTACTTCTTCCTGGACCAGAAGCCGGTGCGCGAGCTCCAGAACCACATCGTCCCCAGCCAGCGGGCGCCGGAGCTGACGGAGCTCTCCCGGTGGATGGTGGCGTACGCCGACGCGTGGGGGCGCTTCCTGGACACGCCGGAGTCGCTCACGCCGGAGTCGCTGCGCACGTTCTACGACGCCCCGGCCTACAACATGTCCGAGTACATGCAGGCCCCCAGCGGCTGGAAGACCTTCAACCAGTTCTTCGCCCGCAACTACAAGCCGGGCATGCGGCCCATCGCGTCCATCGGGGATGACCGGGTGATTGTATCGCCGGCGGACTCCACCTTCGTGGGCTGGTGGCAGATCAACGAGAAGTCCACCATCACGGTGAAGAACCTCACCTGGTCCGTCATGGAGCTGCTGGAGGGCAGCCCCTACCGCGAGCGGTTCCGGGGCGGCGTCTTCATGCACAGCTTCCTCAACACGACGGACTACCACCGCCTGCACGTGCCGCTGCCGGCCGGGTGCTGGAGTCGCGCGTGATTCACGGGCAGGTGTACCTGGACGTCGTGGCGGCGGCGGAAGCGGATGGGACGCACCGGCTCCACGCGGCGCGCCGGATGGACGCCGAGGACGGCACGGGCTACCAGTTCGCGCAGGCGCGCGGCCTGCTGGTGCTGGACACGCCCGCGGGCCTGGTGGCGGTGCTGCCCATCGGCATGGCGCAGGTGTCCTCCGTGGTGATGACCGCGGAGGTCGGCAAGAAGCTGCACAAGGGCGAGGAGTTCGCCTACTTCCAGTTCGGCGGCTCCGACATCGTCGTGCTGTTCGAGGCCGCGAGCAGCGTCGGGCTGATGGCCCAGCCCAACGTGCACTACAACCAGGGCAGCTGGATTGGCCAGGCCTTCCCCTGAGCCCCAGCCCGGAAGCAGCCCGGGGGGCGTGATACATTTGGCGGTGTGATGAGCCCGCACCGCCGAATCGTCTCCTTCGTCCTGTGTCTGCTGGCGGCCTCCACCGGCTGCAAGAAGGAGGCGCCCGCCGCGCCTCCCACGCCCACCATCGGCCTGGTGCTGGGCTTGGGCGGCCGGGGCGACCAGGCCTTCAACGACTCCGCCCTGCGCGGGCTGGAGCTGTGGGCCGCGGGGAAGAAGTATGAGAAGGCCGGCTACCAGGAGGCCTCCCTGTCCGAGCGGCAGGCCTCGCTGGGGCCCGACCTGGCCTCGCGCGCGCAGGAGCTGACCCCGCTGGGCATCACGCCGGTGGTCCTCCAGAGCCGCGTGGCGGAGGACTACGAGCCGAACCTCCAGCTGCTCGCGGAGCAGCACGTGTCCATGGCGATGGGCGTGGGCTTCATGCTGGAGAACGCCGTGGAGGCGGTGGCCCGGCGCAACCCGTCGCTGCCCTTCCTGCTGGTGGACAGCCCGCTGCTGGACGCGCAGGGGCGCGTCATCACGCTGCCCAACGTGCGCACGGTGGTGTTCCGTGAGGAGGAGGGCTGCTTCCTCGCGGGCGCCCTGGCCGGATGGGTCACGAAGACGGGCCGGGTGGGCATGGTGGGCGGGATGAAGATTCCCCTGGTGCAGCGCTACGAGGCGGGCTTCCGGGCCGGCGTGGCCGCGACGAACCCGAGCGCCACGGTGTTGGTCAACTACACCGGCAGCTTCACGGACTTCGCCCTGGGCAAGCAGGTGGGGCAGGACCTGCTGCTCAAGGACACGGACGTCGTCTTCGCGGCGGCCGGCGTGGACGGCCTGGGCGCCATCCAGGCGGTGAAGGAGGCGCGCGACGCGGGCAAGGCCGTGTATGTCATTGGCGTGGACTCCGACCCGTCCCACCTGGCGCCCCAGGCGGTGCTGTCCGCCGTCGTGAAGCACGTGGACCTGGTCGTGTACGAGGCCATCCGCGAGCAGCGCCAGGGGAGCCTCCAGGGTGGGCATGTCTCGCTCGGCTTGAAGGAGGGCGGCGTGGGGCTGGCGCCCGTGCGGCTGGACTTTCCGGGCAAGGAAGACGCGCTGCGCACCGTGGACGCGCTCCGGGCACGCATCATCTCCGGGGAGCTGAAGGTGCCCACGCAGCCCGCTCCCTGAACGCGGAGCGGGGGCTGGAGGCAGGGGGGGCGCCGCGCCGCTTCCGTCTAGAAGCGCGGGCCGCCGTCTCCACCTTCAGCTGGCCCTCGTTGATGGCCACGCTGAGCCGGATGCTCACGGCCCGCGCGCGAACCACTCGGGCAGCGGGCGTGTGGGGCCGCTCAGCCGCGCCACCGCGTCCTCCAGCGCGTCCTGATTGGCCCAGACGATGTCCGCGTCGCCGTGCTGGCCGACCAGGTCCAGGATGAAGTGGCAGAAGAGCCCGCCGTCGCGCGCGGCGGCGAAGCCATACGAGCGGCACGACAGCGGCCGGTGCGCGTAGACGCGGCAGGCTCCTGTCTCACGGTCGAGCAGCGGGCAGGGATACGGGCGGGCCTCCTGCCGGGCCAGGGCTTCGACGCGGGAGCGGATCTCCTCCCGCGCTTCGGGTGGCAGTTGCTGGAGCCCCTCCTCCAGGTAGCGCCACTCCAGCTCCGTGAGCGGCAGCGGCGCGGCCAGGTGGCGGCAGCAGTGATCACAGCCACGGCGGCAGGGCCACCAGTCATGGGTGCCGGAGATGTCGGCCGCGCGTGTCTCCACGCGCTGGTACACGGCCTCCAGCGCGCGACGCGCTTCGTCTGGCGTGCTCATCGGAGTTCCCTTCTTACCGCTCCTCCGGAACCGACGCATCCGCTGGGATTCCGTGTGTTATGGCGCGTGCTTCCCCCTCCTCCAAGGAACCTCATCGTGAGACGTACCTGGATGTCCCTGCTGTGCCTGTCCCTCCTGTCGGCGTGCGGGCAGGAGCCCGTGCTGGAACCGGAAGCCCCCGTCACCGCCTCTTCCTCCCTGACCCTGTCGAAGCTGCGCGTGAGCAGCAACGGCCGCTTCCTGGTGAAGGCGGACGGCACGCCGTTCTTCTGGATGGCGGACACAGCGTGGCAGCTCATCCCGTACCTCAACCGCGACCAGGCTGCGACGTACCTCCAGAACCGCGCGGACCAGGGCTTCACCGTCGTGCAGGCCGTGGTGCTGGCCCCACTCACGGGCCTGTATTCCAACGCGCAGGGGGACGTGCCCTTCCTCAACAACAACTTCACGACGCCCGCGGTGACGCCGGGCAGTGACCCGGCCAACGCCACCCAGTACGACTTCTGGGACCACGCCGACTACGTCGTCGACCAGGCCGAGGCGCGCGGCCTCTACGTGGCGCTGCTGCCCCTGTGGGGCACGCTGGTGCAGGACGGCCACCTCACGCTGTCCAACGCGCAGGCGTATGGCCAGTTCCTGGGAAGCCGCTACGCGGGCCGCTCCATCATCTGGGTGCTCGGCGGTGACGTGAGCCCCGTGGGCCAGGAGCCCGTCTGGCGCGCGCTGGCGAAGGGCATCGCCATCGGCACGTCGGGTTCGGAGGACTACAGCCAGGTGCTGATGACCTTCCACCCGAAGGGCGGAGCGCGGTCCTCCACCTGGTTCCACAACGAGGCGTGGCTGGACTTCAACATGCAGCAGAACGGCCACTGCACGGACACGGACGTCTACAACCGCATCGCCAGCGACTACGCCCTGTCACCCGTGAAGCCGTCGCTGGACGGCGAGCCGCTCTACGAGCAGTTCCCCATCTGCTTCAACGCCGCCAACGGCTTCTCCAACGACTACGAGGTGCGCAAGTACGCGTACTGGAGCGTGTTCGCGGGCGCGCTCGGCCACACCTACGGGCACAACGCCGTCTGGCAGATGTACGCGCCGGGCCGCTCGCCGCAGTTCAATCCGCAGAGCTATTGGTACGACGCGCTCCACCACGCGGGTGCGGGGCAGATGCGCTACCTGCGCCGGCTCATCGAGTCGCGCCCCATGCTGGAGCGCACGCCGGACCCGGCGCTGCTGGCCTCCAGCGCGGGGACGGGCACCCAGCGCCTCCAGGCCACGCGCTCCTCGAGCGGCGCCTACGCCTTCGTCTACAGCGCTTCCGGGCTGGGCTTCACGGTGAACATGGGCCGGCTCTCTGGAGGGACGGTGCGCGCCACCTGGTACAACCCTCGCACGGGCGCGACGACGGTCGTGGGCACCTACCCCAACACGGGCACGCGGCAGTTCACGCCTCCCAGCAGCGGGGCGGGGAATGACTGGGTGCTGGTGCTGGACGACACCACGCGCAACTTCCCGCCGCCGGGTGGCACGACGCCGCCGCCGGTGAACGAGGCCTACGCCACGCAGTCCGCGTCGGCGTCACCCTCCAACGTGGCGCCGGGGCAGACGGTGAACCTGGCGGTGTCCATCCAGGCGGCGGGCGCGGCGTCGGGCCGCAACGTGAAGCTCAACGTGCGGGACGCGGCGGGCACGTACCTGGCCGGGGTGCCGTTCACGAACCAGGCGTTCACGCAGGGCGAGCTCAAGACATACACGATGACCTACGCGGTGCCGTCCACGCTGGCCAACGGGACGTACTGCCTGACGTCGGGTGTGGCGGATGCCACCTGGGCCACCTGGCTCTACTGGGACAACTGCGCGGCGTCGTTCACGGTGTCCAACGCCCCGGCGCCGCAGGTGGGCTTCACGCTCGTGTCCGCGTCCACGTCGCCCGCGACGGTGGCGCGGGGCGGCACGGTGCGGCTCACCAGCACCTTCCAGGCAGCGGGCGCGGCGAGCGGCGTGAACGTGAAGCTGGACGTGCGCAACGGGGCCGGCACCACCACGGTGGCCAGCAACCCGCTGACCCAACAGGCGTTCACGCAAGGCCAGACGCGCACGTTCCAGGTGGACTACGCCGTCCCCGCGACGCTGACCCCGGGCAGCTACTGCCTGGCGACCGGGGTCTCCGTGGGGGACTGGTCCCGTTGGTACGTGTGGAGCAGCTGCGCCGCGACCTTCACGGTGCAGTAGCGGCGCGTCAGTGGACGCGCTTGGACGCCGCGCGTCCGCGGGGCTCAGCCCGTGCCTTGCTGGCGGGCTTGCCCTTGGCGAGGGCGCTCGTGGCCGTCTTCTTTCACCCTGCTGAGACATTGCCAGGCCAGGGTGCGCGATGCCCCCGGGCCAGGGTAGACACAGGGCATGTCCGCCCCGCTCGACAGCGGCGTGCGCCAGGGCGCCGAGGTGCGCTGCCCCGGCTGCATCCGCTTCATCCCTGCTGACGCCGCGTGCCCGCATTGCCTCTGTGGTGCCATCCCTCCGGAGCGCTATGGCGCCGCGCGGGCGTTGCTGAAGTCGGGCGTGGACCGCTTCGCCCTGGCGGCCCGCACCGCCGCGCTGGAGGCTTCGCAGGTGGACGTGCTGGAGGCGCGCTACGCACGGCAGTGGGGCGCGGTGCTGTACCTGGCCCAGGACGCCCGGCGCATCGAGTCCCACCTCGTGCAGCGCGGCTTCGCGCGGGAGCTGGAGGACGCGTGGGCGCTGATATTGCCCATTGAGGAGTCGGCCCTGGAGGAGCTGCTCGCGCCCTTCAGCCCCATGCCGGACTCGCTGGAGTGGCTGGCGGACAAGGCCCCGGATCCGACCCTGCGCCTGCTGGCCGCGCTCGCCTGCGTGCACCAGGGCAATGGGTCGCGGGAGGCCCGCTACTCGGTGAGCCACCAGCTGCTGCACGGCGAGGGACGCATGGCGGTGGAGGCCATGCTCGCGATGACGCGCTGGCGCAACGGCCTTCCCCCGCGGCTGAGCCCCGAGGAGCGCGAGCGGATCCGCGTCCTCGCCCTGGGCGTGCTCGACGTGCCGGAGCTGTCCTCGCGCGCCGCCGTCGCCTGGTCGCGGGTGTCCCGGGAGGTGACGCCGGAGGGTGTCTCCGCCGCGCTCCACCGGGGTCTGTATGGCAATGACGCCGACGTCCGCTTCGAGTGCGCCCTGTGCCTTCACGACGAGATGGAGGTCTCCCAGGCGCTGGACTCCGCTGACGCCAGCACCGCCCGCTTCGCGCGGCGCATCCTGAGCCAGTGGGGCTCACGCCGGCTGCTCGCGCGGCTGCGGCAGGACGGCGACGCGGCCTTCGCGAAGGAGGTCCTTCGCGAGCTCCCCTCGCCCCCACCCGAGGGCGCCCTGGACGCACTGCTCACCGTGTCCCTGCGCACGGTGGGCTCGCTCGCGGGCGAGCTGTTGTCCTTCGCGAAGCGGCACCCCTTCCGTGCGTGGGGCCTGGAGGGTCAACAGCAATGGGCCCGCTGGGCGCGCTCGGTGCTGCGAGACCTGCCCGCGGAGACCGCGCTGGACTTCTTCGAGTGGGCCGCCACGCCTCCCCGCGACGACCCCGAGGCCCCGGAGGAGGAGGAGTCCGAGGCGATGTGGGCCTTCCTGGAGGAGACCGTGCACGCCATCGACCGGGGCGCGGCGAAGGACCGCACCGCGTGCTTCGGTGACTCCGCGTTCGCGCGCTTCCTCCACCACTCGGGCGTGGACGAACAGCGGCGGCTGAACGACTGGGCCCGCGACACGCACAGCGGCGAGGCCCTGCTGGAAGCGTTGATCATGTTCCCCTCGCGGGCGCGGAACCTGGGCCTGGTGCCTGACAGCTGGCACGAGGAGAAGCACCCCGACCCGGGGCACGCGGGCCGGCTGTTGATGGCCGTCTGGGAAGGACCGGGCCAGCACCTGCTGGTGGCTCCGCTGTCGCGCGTGGTGCGCTCCTGGAGCTCCCTGTCCGGCCGTGAGGTGCTCGTCGAAGCCGTCTGGCGGCGCTTCCAATCCCATCCCGCGGAGCGAGGCGCCCTGCTCGCCGCCTTCGCCGGCTGGCGCGACCGCCTCTGGGAGAACCAGTGCGAGGTGGAGCCGGACGTCCTCGCGCGCTTCCAGTCCTGGTGGCGCGTGGATCCGGAGGGGCTCTATGAACAGACACGGCGGTTGCTGGACGACGCGCCGGTGGACGCGCTGCCTCGGCGGCTGCGCGCGCTCTGGGACGCGGCGGAGGAGCGGGTGGGCACGCGCCCGCGCACCGCGTCCCTCTCCGTGTCGAAGGGCGCCATGTCGCTGCGCAACGGGCTGGAGTCCCGCGACGAGGCCGTCCTCCCGGCGCTGGACGCGGAGCTGGACCACTTCGAGGCGTGGCTGCCCGCCTTCGAGCGGCGCGTGCTCGCCACGCCGTCCCCGCCGGAGGAGTCGAACATCCACCGCGACTTCCTGGACGACACGCACGGCGCGCTGCGGATGATGCGGGAGCGCCGCGAGCGCAGGCGCGAGAACGCGGACCGCGAGCGCCAGCGTGAAATCGACCGTCAGGTGGCCGAGTCCCGCCGCCGGGACCAGGAGCGCCGCGCCGAGGCCGCCCGCCGCGACGCCGAAGCGCGCGAGGCCCAGCAGGCCGTGGAGCGCGAGCAGCAGGAGCTGAAGTCCCGGGTGCAGGCCCAGTTGCTGCTGTCCACGCTCCAGCCCCGCGTGCCGCTCAAGCCCGTGGACCGCGAGGTGGTCTTCCCGGAGTCCGCCTTCCCCACGCTCGTGGACTACGCGCGGATGATCATCGCGATGCAGCGGGGCGGAGACGTGATGAAGCTCTTCGACACGCTGGGGCTCACGCCCGCAACCTGGGCCGCGCAGGCCAACGCCTGGGGACAGGCGATGGTGGGCCGCATGGAGCTGGGGATGCGCTTCGGGGAGCTGCTGACGGCGCCCTGGGAGTGAGGCCCCCGGGCGCCGCCGTGAGGGCGCTACTGCGCGGTGGCGCCGCCGTCGAGGACCATCTCCGCGCCGGTCATCAGCTTGGACTCGTCCGACGCCAGGTACACCACGGCGTTGGCCACGTCGTCCGGCTCGCCGAAGCGGCCCGCGGGGATGCCCTTGAGCATGCGCGCGCGCGTCTTGTCCGCCTGACCGCCGGCCTGCGCCAGCGCCTCCACCATGGCCGTCTCCACGTAGCCCGGGTGGATGGAGTTGCAGCGGATGCCGTAGCCCTTGTACGCGCAGTGCAGCGCCACGGACTTGGACAGCATGCGCACGCCGGCCTTGCTGGAGCAGTACGCGGGGAACTGCGGCACGCCCACGAGCCCCGCGATGGAGGAGATGTTGATGATGGAGCCCTGGGACCTGGACTCCCGCATCACGCGGATGCCGTGCTTGCAGCCCAGGAAGACGCCGTCCAGGTTGACCGAGTGCACGAGCTTCCACTCGTCCAGGGACATCTCCTCGATGTCCTTCACGATGCCCATGCCCGCGTTGTTCACGAGCACGTCCAGCCGCCCGAACTTCTCCACCGTGCGCGCCAGCGCGCTCACCCACTGGTCCTCGCGGGTGACGTCCAGCGGGACGAACAGCCCGGCGTCGCCCAGCTCCTCCGCCACCGCGCGGGCTTCGGCCTCACGCCGGTCGGTGACCACCACCTTCGCGCCCTCGCGCGCGAGCATCCTCGCGGACGCGGCGCCCAGGCCCCCCGCGCCGCCGGTCACCAGGGCCACCTTGCCTTCGACTCGCTTCATGGTCGTCGTTCCTTCATGTGCGCGGCGGGTGCTTCACGCCGCGGGGTTGGGGGTGAGCAAAATCTTCCCGTTGCGGCCCGGCTCCAGCGCGCGCTTCACCGCGTCCTGGATGCGCTCCAGCGGATAGGTGCCGTCCACGGGCGCCTGCAGCGTGCCCACCGCCATCAGCTCCGCCAGCCGCGCGAGCGTGGCGTTCTGCTCCTCGCGAGGGCGTCGCGCAGCCAGCGCGTCAGCCAGAAGCCGCGCAGGGTGACGTCCTTGAAGATGCTGGCCGCCGCGGACAGCATGGGGCCCTTGCCGCTCATGGCGCCGTAGTTCACCAGCACGCCGCCCGTCGTCAGACAGTCGCCCACCCTGCGGGCGGAGTCGCCGCCCACCGCGTCGATGCCCAGCCGCACCTTCGCGCCGCCCGTGGCCGCGCGCACCTGCTGGGGCAGCTCATCCGTGTCCAGCAGCACCGCGTCCGCGCCCTGGGCCTTGAGCTCGTCGGCCAGCGCCTGGCGGCGCACGACGTTGACGGTCTTCAGGCCCATCACCTGCGCCAGCGTGATGAGGTAGCGGCCCACCGCGGAGTTGGCTGCGTTCTGCACCACCCACTCGCCGGGCTGGAGCGTCACGAACTGGCGCAGCATCAGGTAGGCGGTGGGCGGGTTGATGAGCAGCATGCTCGCCTGGAGCAGGTCCAGGCCCGGCGGCACGGGCAAGAGCTGCGCGGCGGGCGCGGTGAGGTGGGTGCGCCAGGTGCCCGAGCCCAGGGGCAGGAACACGAGGTCGCCCACGGCCACGGCGTCGGAGCCGGCCACCTCCACCACGCGGCCCACGCCCTCGTTGCCGGGCGTGGCGGGCAGCTTGGGCAGCACGCCGTACTCGCCGGAGAGGGTGAGCAGGTCGGAGGGGTTGATGGGCGTGGCGAGCACGGCGAGCCGTGCCTCGCCGGGCTTCAATGGCACAGGCGACTCCTCCACCACCTGGGCGACGTCGGGGGGCGGCCCGAAGGCCGAGAAGCGCACTGCTTTCATGGCATTGCTCCCGCGCTGTGAAGGCGGCGTCACCCTAACCGCCTTCCGTCCTGCTGCCGAGCGTGCGTTGCCGCCCACGCGCGGCGTGCATCCGCGAGTGGATGGATCCACCCGGCCTGCATTCGTCGCCCCTGGGGCATGGCGCTCTGTCCACCCGCGGACGCGAGAGGAAGGAGGCTGACGACCGTCGACGATCGGGCCTCGCCATGACGGTGAGGGCTGCACAGGTTCTGAAATGGGCCCCTCGGTGGGGTGGGTGAGGACGGGCGAGGAGGGCGAGTGTGAGCAACGTGCACCACGAAGGGGCCCTGGCCGGGCCGGGGGCCGCCGTCGGGGAGGGGCTTTCCGCCGCACCGTGCGTCTGGAGACGCCGGCTGCTGACGGTGCTCAAACCGGTGTTCGCGATGGCGGGCCTGGGCATGCTGGCCACCCTGGTGCACAAGGCGGGCGCCGGTGAGCTGAAGACCACGCTCGTGGATGCGCTGCCGCTGCTCCCCTGGGTGGTGTTCCTCGAAATGGGGCGGCAGGCTTGCGACGCCACGGCGACGCGCCTGGCCTACGGCGCCCGCTCCGGGCAGGTGCCCCTGTCGGTGCTGGTTCGCGCGCAGTTGATTGGCACCGCGGTGTCGAGCATGGCGCCCGCGGGCCGGACGGCGGCGGAGGCGACGAAGGCGACGATGCTGACGCCCTACACCGGAGGCGCGGCGGCGGCGGCGGCGGCGGCCACGTCGCAGTCGGCGTCGCTGGGCGCCGGAGGGCTCATCTCCTTCCCGTGCGCGCTGGCGGCCTACGTGATGACGGGCTGGAGCGCGTTCACGGTGGCGATGCTGGTGCACGGCTTCGTGCTGCTGCTCGCGTCGCTGGGCGTGCGCGCGGCGCTCCGGGCGAAGCGGCTGGGCGCGTGGATGCGCGGGCGGTGCGGCAAGTGGGGCACGCACGCGGAGGCGTTCCAGGCGTCGGTGTGCGCCGGAGGGCTGTGTCCGTGGCGGCCGATGATGGCGTTCCTGGGCAGCCGGGTGTTGCAGGTGATGCAGTACGCGGTGCTGGCGCACGCGGTGGGCATCGACGCAACGGTGGTGCAGGCGCTCTTCACGCAGGGGCTCTACCTGGTGGCGCTGGCCATGGGCTCGCTGGTGCCCGGACAGGTGGGCGTGACGGACGGGATGTTCTCGCTGGCGGCGGGAGTGATGGGGACCACGGCCGCGAAGGCCATGTCCATCGCGCTGCTCGCGCACACGGTGCAGGCGGTGTTCGTGCTGGTGGGGGCCCTCACGCCGCTGGTGTGGCGCGCCAAGGCGAAGGTGACGGCCGCCGCGCCGGTGGCGCCGCCCGTGCTGCCCGCGCCGGTGTACCGCTGAGACGGGCTCAGGCCGGTCGCACCTGGACCGGCGTCCCGCTGAAGGCCGCGTTGCCGCTGACGGCGTCCAGCGCTTGATCATCCGTCAGGTCGTTGATGCTGGCGCCCGCGTGCGCGCCGGCCACCTGGAGGCGGATGCCTGGACGCTGGTGGCCGTAGCCATGCGGCAGGCTGACGACGCCGGGCATCACGTCGGGGGTGACGGCGACGGGCACCGTGACTTCGCCCACGCGTGAGCGGACGGTGGCGCTGGCGCCCTCGGCGAGGCCCAGGCGGGCGGCGTCGTCCGGGTGGATCATCAGCGTGCAGCGGGGGCGGCCCTTCACCAGCCCCGGCACGTTGTGCATCCAGGAGTTGTTGTCGCGCAGGTGCCGCCGGCCGATGAGCAGCAGCTCGCCCTCGCGGGGCGCGGCGTCATCCGGGAACGCGGCGCGGAGCCGGGCCACGTCCGCGACGAGCAGCTCCGGCGCCAGCCGGATGCGCTTGGCGCGATTGCGGAGCCGGCCGGGCAGGCTGGGCTTCAACGGGCCCAGGTCGATGCCATGCGGCGCGGCGCGCAGCTTCGCGAGCGACAGGCCGTGCTGCTTGAGCGGATGGAAGCGTGTGCCATAGGGCCCCATGCGAAGGCCCAGGTCGAGGATGCGCTCCGGCCCCAGCCGCTTGAGGGCCTGGTGCTGGAGCAGCGCGCGGACGCTCCGCCCCTTGCGCAGGGTCTCCAGCCGGTGCTGGAGCTCCAGGAGGATCTCCCAGTCCTGCCGTGAGTCAGGCCCGGCGGGGAACACCGGCGGCGAGTACTTCGCCGTGTTGCGCACCGCGAGCGCGTGGAAGACCAGGTCGTAGTGCCCGCGCTCCAGCAGGGACGCGGGCGGCAGGAGGTAGTGCGCGTGGCGGGTGGTCTCGTTGAGGTACGGATCCACGCTCACCATGAAGTCCAGCTGTCCCAGCGCGGTGTCCAGCTGTATGCCATTGGGCGTGGACAGCACGGGGTTGCCGGCCACGGTGATGAGCGCGCGGATGCGGCCCTCGCCCGGGGTGAGGATCTCCTCCGCGAGCGCCGCGACGGGCAGCTCTCCGGAGAACTCCGGAAGACCGCGGACGCGGCTCTTGAAACGGCCATGGCTGCCCGGGCTGACGCCGAACGCGCGAGGCCCGCCGATGAGGTCGAAGGCGGGCAGGGTGAAGAGGGCGCCGCCCTCCCGGTCCAGGTTCCCGGTGACGATGTTGAGGACGTTGATGAGCCATTGGCAGAGCGAGCCGAACGGCTGCGTGGACACCCCGACGCGCCCGTAGCAGACGGCCCCGTCCGCGGCGAGGAAGTCCCGCGCGATGCCGCGGAGCACGTCCGGCGCGATGCCTGTGTGCGGGGCCGTGCGCTCCGGAGGGAAGTCCCGGACGAGCGGCACCACGGTGTCCAGCCCGTCAACGAACGCCGCCAGCCGGCCCATGCGGTGCGCGTCCCCGTCCAGGACGACGTGCAGCAGGGAGAAGAGGGCGAGCGCGTCGGTGCCGGGCCGGATGAAGACATGCTGGTCGGCAATGGCAGCCGTCTCCGTGCGGCGCGGGTCGATGACCACGACCTTGCCGCCGCGCTCCTGGATGGCGCGCAGCCGGGCGCGCACGTCCGGCGTCGTCATCAGGCTGCCATTGGACGCGAGCGGGTTCGCGCCCAGCACGAGCATGTACCGCGTGCGGTCGATGTCCGGGATGGGCACCAGCAGCTGGTGGCCGAACATGAGGTGGGCCGCGAGCTGGTGGGGGAGCTGATCAACAGACGTCGCGGAGAACCGGTTCCGGGAGCGCAGCGCGCGGAGCAGCATGGGCCCGAACATCATCGCGCCCAGGTTGTGCACGTTGGGGTTGCCCAGGTACGCGCCCACGGCGTTCGGCCCGTGCTCCTTCTGGAGGTCATGGAGCCGCTGGCTGATGTCGCGGAGCGCGTCCTCCCAGGACACGCGCTCCCAGCCGGAGGCGGTGCGCTTCAGGGGGTGGCGCAGCCGGTCCGGGTCCTCGTGCAGGTCGCGCAGCGCCACGGCCTTGGGACAGATGTGGCCCCGGCTGAAGGGGTCCTCCGCGTCCCCCTTGATGGACGTGATGCGCCCGTCCGCCACTTCGATGCGCACGCCGCACATGGCTTCACACAGATTGCAGGTGCGGAGGTGGACCTGGGGCGGGGCGGAAGCGCTCATGGGCGGGGAGACTACGCCGGCTTCCCTGCGTGGGGGACCGTCAGGTGACGGACGGTCCAACCGCCCGGGAATCCGTCGTTCGCCTTGATGGCTCGTACCGGGGTACTTATCTCCTGACGATGGCGCCGCTCCCCGGGAAGCTCGAATGGCTTGCAGGCGGGGGCGAGATGGCCGCCCTCATCGCCTCACTCGATTGGTCGAAGTCTCCCCTGGGGCCCATCGAGTCCTGGCCGCAGAGCCTGCGCACGACGGTGAGCCTGTGCCTCGCGTCGAACTTCCCCATCAACATCATCTGGGGCGAGGGTCACAACCAGATCTACAACGCGGGCTACCGCGTGGCGTGCGGCGCGGCGCACCCGCGCGCGATGGGGGAGAGCTACCGGGTCACCTGGGCCTCCGCCTGGCCGGCGGTCGGCGAACCTTTCGAGCGGGCGCTCTCCGGGGAGACGTCGTACCTCGAGAACCAGCGGATGTTCCTCGAGCGCAACGGCTACCCGGAGGAGACGTTCTTCACCTTCTCGCTGAGCCCCATCCGCGACGAGTCCGGCAAGGTGGTGGGCCTCTTCCACCCGGTGACGGAGACGACGGCCACGATGCTCGCCGAGCGGCGGACGCGGGCCCTGCGGGACATCGCCGACAGCGCGGGGCAGGCGCTGGTGTTCGACGAGGCGTGCAGCCTGCTCCTCGCGACGCTGGGCGAGTACGCCTTCGACCTGCCCCTCGCGCTGCTCTACGTGACCTCGCCCGACGGCACCAAGGCCCGGCTCCAGGGCCAATGCGGGGCGCCCGCGGGTGCGCCGTTCGCGCCGGACGTCATCCGCCTCACGGACACCCCGGACGACGGCACGTGGCCGCTGGCGCGCGCGTCGGAGAGCGGCCGGGTGGAGCAGGTCGCGGACCTGGAGGCCCGGTTCGGACCGGTCGTCGCGGGGCCGTACCCGGAGCCCCTGAAGTCGTCGTTCGTGCTGCCGGTGCGCGTGGCGGGCGTGGACGCGCCGCTCGGGTACCTGGTCATCGGGGTGAGCCAGCGGCTTCCGCTCGACGGTTCCTACCGCGCCTTCGTGGAGATGCTGAGCGGCGCGGTGTGCGCGGCGCTCGGGAACGCGCGGGCCTACGAGGCGGAGCGGCGCCGGGCGGAGGCGCTGTCGGAGATTGACCAGGCGAAGACGGCCTTCTTCAGCAACGTGAGCCACGAGTTCCGCACGCCGCTCACGCTGATGCTGGGGCCGCTGGAGGACCTGCTGGCGGGCCTGCGGGGCGCGCTGCCGGAGTCCGCGCACGGCGAACTGAAGGTCGTGCACCGCAATGCCTTGCGGCTGCTCAAGCTGGTGAACGCGCTGCTCGACTTCTCCCGCATCGAGGCGAGCCGCGCCCAGGCCCACGTCGAGCCCACGGACCTGTCCGCCCTCACCCGCGACGTGGCGAGCGCGTTCCGCTCCGCCATCGAGCGCGCGGACATGCGGCTGGTGGTGGACGCGGAGCCGCTGGACGCGCCGGTCTTCGTGGACCGGGAGATGTGGGAGAAGATCGTCCTCAACCTGGTGTCGAACGCGTTCAAGTTCACGCACGCGGGGGAGATCCGCGTCGAGCTGAAGCGGGAGGGAGGCTTCGCGCGGCTGACGGTGCGGGACACGGGCATCGGCATCCCGGAGGCGGAGCTGGGCAAGGTGTTCCAGCGCTTCCACCGGGTGCAGGAGGCCCGGGGGCGCACGCACGAGGGCAGCGGCATCGGGCTCGCGCTCGTGCACGACCTGGCGAAGCTCCACGGCGGTTCGGTGGAGGTGGAGAGCGTGGAGGGGCAGGGGGCCACCTTCTGTGTCCGGGTTCCGTTCGGCAACGCGCACCGGGCGGGGGTGGCCGCGTCGAAGGAAGCGGAGCGACCCCCGGCCAACCCCGTGCGCGTCGAGGCGTTCGTGGAGGAGGCGTTGCGCTGGTCGGTGGACCGCGTGGAGGAGCCGTTGCCCGGGGCTGCCGCGCTGTCCGCCACACCGGCTTCGAAGGTGGAGCCCGGACCTCGGCCGCGTGTCCTGCTCGCGGACGACAACGCGGACATGCGCGACTACGTGCGCCGCCTCCTGTCGCAACGCTACGACGTGACGGTGGTGGCGAATGGGGCGGAGGCGCTCCGCTCGGCGCGCGAGTCGCGGCCGGACCTGGTGCTGTCGGACGTGATGATGCCGGTGCTGGACGGCATCCAGTTGGTGAAGCAGCTGCGCGCGGACGAAGCGCTGCGCACGCTGCCGGTCATCCTGCTGTCCGCGCGCGCGGGGGAAGAGGCCACGGCGAGCGGGCTGGAGCTGGGCGCGGACGACTACCTGACGAAGCCGTTCGCGGCGAGGGAGCTGCTGGCCCGCGTGCGGACGCAGCTCACCATGGCGGCCATGCGGCTGCGGGCGGCGGAGCAGGACGCGCACGCGGAGCAGCAGGCGCGGCACCAACGGGGGTTGGAGGCGCTGCTCGGCGCGCGCGACGAGTTCCTCTCCATTGCCTCGCATGAGCTGAAGACGCCCATCACGTCGCTGCTGCTGCAATTGCAGATGGCGGAGCGGCACGTGAAGCCCGTGGTGGAGGGGCGCGCTCCGAACCCGGAGCGGCTGGCGCGGGCGCTGAAGGTGTCCCTGGTGCAGGTGGACCGGCTGACGCGCCTGGTGGAGGACCTGCTGGACGTGGCCCGCATCCGGACGGGCACGTTCGAGCTCGCCGTGCAGGAGGTGGACCTGACGCAGCTCGCGTCGGACGTGTTGGAGCGGCTGTCCGGGCAGCTTGTCCAGACGGGGTGTCTGGCGACGCTGGAGGCCCCGCCAAAGCTGGTGTGGGCGGCGGACCTGCGACGGCTGGAGCAGGTGTTGACGAACCTCATCACCAACGCCATGCGGTACGCGCCGGGAGGGCCGCTGGCGGTGCGATTGGATGCGCGGAACGACCTGGTGCGCCTGGAGGTGCGGGACCACGGCCCCGGGGTTCCGGAGTCACAGCGGGACAGCATCTTCGACCGGTTCGAGCGGGGCATCGCTTCGCGCCACGCGGGAGGGCTGGGCCTGGGCCTCTTCATCTCCAAGCAGATCATCGCGGCGCACGGCGGCAGGATCTCCGTGGAGGGGCCGCCAGACGGAGGCGCGTGCTTCGTGGTGGTGCTGCCCCGGAGCGCCGCGCACACGCAGGCTCCCGGCGTCCTGACGCTCCCGGGAGTCCTGGGATGAGCCGAAGCATCCTGGGGGGATGAGCGCGGCTCCGCGGCCAACCTCTCCGGAGTAGGCCCACCTCCCGGGCCCGGCGACGCCCCGCGCCATGCGTCCCGTCCACCCGCCAACCGGGGAGTCGTTTGCGCCCCCAACAGCCTTGCCTTGGGGCGTTCGTTGCCGTCCAATGGTGCACAAACCAATGATCGCGGCCGGTGGCGGTTTTCTAGAGCATGCGCACCGTTGCGATCACCGACTCAGGGGTGAAGGGGAAGGCGATGACGGGGACGGCGTGGAAGACGGGGGCGCGAGGGTTCGCGCTGGGGATGCTCCTGCTCGTGGGCGCTGCCGCCCATGCGGGACAGGCGGGCGGGGTCAACATGCCGGACTCCCTCCAGGTGGAGGGGCGCACGCTGGCGCTCACCCACATGGAGCTGAAGAAGAAGCTCTTCTTCAGCATCTACGTCTGGAGCCTCTACATGGAGGAGGAGCCCTCCTGCTTCAAGGAGGCCGTGGCGTCCAACAGCCTGAAACGCCTGCACTTCCGCTTCCTGCGCACCATCACCAAGGACCAGCTCGTGGGCAGCTTCCGAGAAGGCCTGCGCCAGAACCCGGCCATGCGCGAGGACGCCCTCAGCCAGTCCCTGGAGAAGCTCCTGTCCTCCCTCCATGACGTGCGCAAGGGCGACGACCTGGTCCTCACCTACCTGCCCGGCTCCGGCCTCCACGTCTCCGGCGGCGCGTCCGGCGGCGTCCACATCCCGGGCAAGCCCTTCGCGGACGCCCTCTTCAGCTCCTGGCTGGACACCCACCCCATCTTCCCCAAGTAGGCCGCTCGTCCGGCGGGGAAGTTTGGCCTCAAATTGGATGCGCGTTTCTCCTAGGCGGCGGGTCTGAGCGCGGTACTCTCAGACCCACCAACATGCTTGTCAGGAGGAATCGCACCTATGCGGACACGTCTGGTTCTGGCTGCCCTCGTCGCCCTCTCCACGGGCTGCGTCTCGCAGGGGAAGTTCAACGAGAAGGCCCTGGAGGCCGAGGGGCTGACGAAGAACCTCACGGATGAGAAGGCGGCCCGCGCGGCGGCCGAGGCGAAGATCAAGGAGCTGGAGGAGAAGCAGGCCGCGCTGGAGCAGGAGAAGACCGCCCTGCAGACGCGCCTGGACGCCTCCGAGAACCGCCTCACCGGCGCCGCGGCCGAGCGCCGCGCCCTGGAGGAGAAGAACGCGCAGCTGGCCGCGCTCAACGAGGAGCTGGGGCGCAACGCCAAGAAGCTCGCGCAGGCGAAGGAGGAGCTGGAGAAGAAGAGCTCCGAGTACGAGAACCTGGCCCAGTCGCTCAAGCAGGAGATCTCCGACGGCAAGATTGAGCTGTCGGAGCTGAAGGGCCGGATGACCGTGCAGCTCAAGGACAAGATCCTCTTCGCGTCCGGCTCCGCGCGCGTGGGCAAGGAAGGCCAGGAGGCGCTCGTGAAGATCGCCGACGCGCTCAAGACGGTGAAGGGCCGCATCGTGCGCGTGGAGGGCCACACGGACGACGTGCCCACCGGCGGTGGACAGTTCCCCACCAACTGGGAGCTGAGCCTGGCGCGCGCGATGGCGGTGGTGCGGTCGCTCCAGGACTCGGGCGTGGACCCGACGATGCTGTCCGCGGCGGGCTACGGGCAGTACCAGCCGCTCGTGCCCAACGACTCGCCGGAGCACAAGAGCCAGAACCGGCGCATCGAAATCGTGCTCGCCCCGAGCCTCGGGGGACGTTAGGAGGGGGCGCGGGAGACCCGCGCACCCTTCATGAGAACGCTCCTCTGCGTCATCTGTGTATTGCTTGCGACCGGGGCCGTGGCACAGGCTCCGGACGCAGGAACCCTCGCCGGCGATGCCGGCGCTCCCACCGGCGTGCTGACGAAGCCGCCCGCCCTCCTGCGCCAGGTGGAAGCCACCTACCCGCCGGACGCCGCCGCCCAGCAGCTCGAGGGCACGGTGGTGATGTTCATCGACATCTCGGAGACGGGCGCCGTCACGAACGTCGAAATCACCCAGCCCGCGGGCCACGGCTTCGACGAGGCCGCGGTGGAGGCGGTGAAGCAGTTCCAGTTCGAGCCCGCGGAGGTGGACAACGTCCCCGCGCCGGTGCGCATCCAGTACGCCTACCAGTTCGTCTTCCGCGCGCCGGAGCCGCCCCCGGAGGCCCCGTCCGCGGACGGCGGCGTCCAGGAGCCGCAGGGCCCGGTGAACTTCAGCGGCCAGGCGCTGGAGCGCGGCACGCGCAAGCCGCTGGTGGGCGCGGAGGTGGTGCTCACGGAGCTGGACCGCTCCGCCGTCACGGACAGCGAGGGGCGCTTCTCCTTCCGGGGCGTCCCCGCAGGCACGCACCCGGTCGTCGTGGTGCTGGGCAACTACGACCGCTTCAGGACGCAGGAGACCATCGAAGAGGGCAAGCTCACGCAGGCCACGTACTACGTGCAGCGGCGCGTCTTCAGCCAGTACGAGACGGTGGTGAGGAGCGACCGCGAGCGCAAGGAGGTGACGCGCACCACCATCACGGTGGCGGAGGTGCAGCGCATCCCGGGCACGCAGGGTGACACGCTCAAGGTGGTGCAGAACCTGCCGGGCGTGGCGCGGCCCGCGTTCAACGGCGGCGCGCTGGTCATCCGAGGCACCAGCCCCCAGGAGTCCGGCGTCTTCCTGGACGGCCTGCGCATCCCCATCCTGTACCACTTCGGTGGCCTCACCTCCGTGTACAACTCGGACCTGCTGGAGGCGGTGGACTACCTGCCCGGCAACTTCTCCGCGTACTACGGCGACATCACCGGCGGCGTCATCAACGTGCGCAGCCGCGAGCCCCGGACGGACCGCTACCACGCCACGGTGGGCATCAGCCTCATTGAATCCAACGCGGTGATTGAAGGCCCCATCACGGACACGCTGAGCTTCGCCATTGGCGGCCGGCGCTCGTACATCGACCTGGTGCTCAAGGCGGTGCCGTTCGACGACGACAGCCTCCAGGTGGCGCCGCGCTACTACGACGCGCAGGCGAAGCTGGTGTGGAAGCCGAACAGCCGCAACACCTTCACGCTGCAGGGCCTGACGTCGCGCGACCGGCTGGCGCTGCTGTTGGACCAGCCGGCGGATGGCGACCCGTCCGTCAACGGCAGCCTGGACGTGACGACGGGCTTCAACCAGCTGCGCCTGCGGCACCAGTTCCGCGAGGGCAAGCTGACGCTCGACACGCACGGGCTCGTTGGCAACACGATCCTGGACTTCCAGATTGGCGAGCGCGGGCTGCGCATCGCGTCCACGGACCTGTATCTGCGGCCCACGGTGGAGTACGCGTTCAACGACAGCGTGACGGTGGCGGGCGGCCTGGACGTGGTGACGAACCTGGCGAAGGTGACGGCCAGCATCCAGCAGCCGCCGCGCGAGGGCGAGCCGCCGTCGCCGCTGGTGGCGGAGGACCTCATCAACATCGACGGGAAGTTCACCCAGTACTACCCGTCCGCCTGGGCGGAGGTGCGGTGGCGGCCCATCAAGGACCTGCTGGTGGTGCCGGGCGTGCGCACGGAGAGCTACGTCTTCACGGACCAGCAGGAGGTGAAGCGCTCGGTGAACCCGCGGCTCGCGGTGCGCTATGCGCTCACGGAGACGCTGACGCTGAAGGGCGGCGCGGGCGTCTACCACAGCCCGCCGGTGCAGGATGAGCCGTCGCCGGGGTTCGGCAACCCGGACCTGGGAGCGAAGCGGTCGCTCCAGTACAGCGTGGGCGCGGAGTGGCAGGCGCGGCCGGAGTGGTTCGTGGGGACGGAGGTCTTCTACAACGACCTGGACGACCTCATCGTGCGCTCGAACGCGCGCGTCGAGCGCGACGGCGAGTCGGTGCCGGAGAACCTGAAGAACGGCGGCGTGGGGCGCATCTATGGCTTCGAGCTGCTGGTGCGCCGCGCGCTGACGGACCGGCTGTTCGGCTGGATTTCATACACGCTCAGCCGCAGCGAGCGCCGGGACGCGCCGGGGGCGCGCTGGCGCCTGTTCGACAACGACCAGACGCACGTGCTGACGGCCATCGCCAGCTACAAGCTGCCAAAGGGCTGGGAGGTGGGCGCGCGGTTCCGCTTCGCGTCCGGCAACCCGACGACGCCGGTGCAGGGCGCCAGGCGCGACGACACGACGGACGTGTTCATCCCGTACTACGGCCTGGTCAATTCGCAGCGGCTGCCGTCGTTCAACCAGCTGGACATCCGCGTGGACAAGAACATCGTCTTCGACACGTGGAACCTGGACGTCTACCTGGACCTGACGAACGCCTACAACAACCAGTCGGTTGAAGGCGTGGCCTACAACTACAACTATTCAGAGCGCGAGTTCTTCAAGGGCCTGCCCATCCTGCCCGTGCTCGGCCTGAAGGGAGCCTTCTGACGCCATGCGCACTCCCATCCTCCTGTGTGCCATTGCCTTGCTGGGGTTGAGCGCGTGCGGTGGCGCGGACTTCGATGCCCAGAGTGAGATTCGCAGCGTGCGGGTGCTGGCCATCAAGGCGGAGCCGCCGGAGCTGGCGTTGGACCCGAACGCCTCCACGCTGCCGCCGCCGGTGACGTTCACGGCGCTGGCGGTGACGCCGGACGCGCGGCCGGTGACGGTGACGTACGCGCTGTGCCGGGCGGACGTGAACCCCTACGGGGACACGGCGTGTCCGGGGGACAGCGGGGTGGCGCTGCCGAACGGCGTGCTGTCGTTGAGCGACCCGGCGGTGCAGGCGCTGCTCATCGAGTCGTTCCAGAAGGCCACGGGCAACACGGGTGGCGGGGACGGCGGCACGTTCGACTTCAACGACCCGGCGGTGCAGGAGGCGCTGCGGGTGGGGCTGCCGCTGTTCGTGGGCTACGAGGCGACGGACGGCAGCGGGACGCCGGAGGGCGTGGAGCGGGGTGTGCGGCGCATCACGCTGCGTTCGACGGACGCGCCCAACCAGAACCCGGTGATGCAGGACGTGCTGTGGAACGACGCGCCGCTGGTGGGGCCGCTGCCGCTGGACACGGAGGTGACGTTCACGCCGGTGCTGGGGGAGGGCAGCGAGGAGGTCTATTCCACGGAGGCCGGGACGAAGACGGAGCAGGTCTTCTACAGCTGGTTCGCGACGGGCGAGGGCGAGGTGGGCGCGTTCCGTTCGCTGGAGCCGGTGGACGGCAAGCCCGGAGACCCGACGACGACGTACACGACGGCCGCGACCCCCGAGCGAATCACCGTCTGGGTGGTGGCCCGGGACGGCCGCGGCGGCACGGACTGGACGACGCGCACGGTGGACGTGGGGCCCTGAGGGCTCGGGCCTTCATCGCAGTGCTGGGGAGCGCGTTGCTCCTCGTGGGTTGCTTGCGTAGGCAAGGCGCCCGTGGGTGCGGGAGTCCTGAAGGGGCTGACGCCTGACGGCGGAGCCCCGTAGCCGGCTTCACCCCGTCAGCCACGCGGACGCGCGGCCCAGGCCCTCCGCCACGGAGGTGAAGGCGTCCGCCGTGCGCACGCGCTCCTCTCCGAAGCGCTTCACGTACAGCTCCCGCACCGCCGGAATCTGCGACGAACCTCCCGTCAGGAAGACCGCGTCAATGTCCCTGGCCTCCGGGTACTTCGCCAACAGCCCCTCCGTGCACTGCGACAGTTCATCCAGCAACGTCCGGCTCGCCGTCTCGAACTCCCCGCGCGTCATCGGCTCGTGCAGGTGGATGCGCGCCTCGTCGAAGTCGATGGTCGCCAGCGCCTCGCTGGACAGCTTCACCTTCGCCGCTTCAATGGACCGGAACAGCCGGTAGCCCAGGTTGTCCATCACCAGGTCGTAGAGCGCTTGAATCTCCGCCGGGTGGTCGCTCGTGTCGAGCATCACCTCCAGCAGCTCCTGCGTGGACTTCTCCCGGATGAAGGACATCTCGTGCCAGTTGAGCAGCTTCGCCAGCACGTGCTGCGGAATGGGCAGACGCTTGTGGCTGAAGCCCTTCACCTTGTACGTGGACCCCGCCCCGAAGCGCGGCAACAGCTTGTGCCGCATGATCTCCGCGTCGAAGCGGTCACCGCCGATGCGCACACCCGTGGAGCCCACCACGTCCGGCCGCCGGTCCAGGTTCCCCCGCCGCGACGGGCCCAGCCGCATCAACGTCAGGTCCGTCGTGCCGGCGCCGAAGTCCGCCACCAGCACCAGCTCGTCCTTCTGGAGCCGCGCCTCGTACGCGAGCGCCGCCGCGATGGGCTCAATCAGGAACTGCACGTGCGTGAAGCCCGCCAGCTCCGCCGCCTTGCGCAGGCGCTTCTCCGCCAGCGCGTCCGCCTCCGCATCCGGCGTGAAGACCGCGGGCCGTCCCAGCACCACCGCGTCCGGCGCCTCGCCCAGGTGCGCCCCGGCCGCCTCGCGCACGCGGCGCAGGAGGATGGCCACCAGGTCCTCGATGGTGAACGTGCGCCCCTTCACCTGCGTCGCCCGGAAGGACGAGCTGTGCAGGAAGGACTTCACGGACTGGATGAACCGGCCGTTGTTGTCCTCCAGGTAGCGCTGGATGGCGTCCGCGCCCGTGAAGACCTCCCGCTCGTCCTCCGCGAAGAAGAGCACGGAGCGGAACAGCCGGGGCTCCGGGGTGTGGGGCTGCAGCGGCAACACGGTGCCGTCCGGCAGGGCCAGGGCGGTGTTGCTGGTTCCGAAGTCGAGTCCGCAGGCGCGCATGGGGGGGCGCCCCTTATCGCCATTCCTCCGGACGCGGTAGCCCCAAAGTGAGCGCCTGCCGCAAGGCGGGCGGACGGGCGGGCGCTCGCGGCGCCATGGGTTGGCGCTCCACGGGCGCTCGCCATCTTTGCCCTGTCATCCCTTTGACAGGAGAACTCCATGAAATCGCGCGCAGCATGGCTGGGTGCCGGATTCACCGCGCTGCTGGTGGGCACCACCGCCTGCCAGGACCAGGACCGCTCTCGCCAGGACACGGCGCGGAACACGCCCGAACGCAGGGTGGAGCAGGCCCAGGCCCGGTCGGAGAAGGCCTTCGACGACGCGCGCGACGCGCAGAAGGAGGCCTCCAGCGAGCAGCGCGAGGCCGCCAGCGCCCAGGAGGACGTGCGGCGCAAGCAGCAGGAGCTCCAGGAGGCCCAGGCCAAGGCCCAGAAGGAGGCCCAGGAGGCCCAGGCCAGCCAGCAGCAGGCGCAGGCGCGCACCCAGCAGGCCCAGTCCGTGGCCCAGCAGGCCCAGGCCCGCGCGCTGCAGGCCCAGCGCCAGGCGCAGCAGGACTTCGCCGCCCAGCAGCAGAAGGTCTCCCGCGACGAGCGCCGCCGCGAACCAGCGCCTCGCCCAGCAGAGCGCCCAGCAGCAGCAGGCCGCGGACCAGAACGCCGCCACGCAGCAGGCCGCCATCGCGCGGAACACCCAGGCCGCCCCCGCGCAGGACACGCAGGCCGTGCAGCAGCAGGAGCAGCAGATCTCCGGGGACGTGCTGAGCGCGAGCGACCAGGAGGTGCTGGTGAGCCAGGCCGGCGAACCCCGGCTGCGCCTGAAGGTGGGCCCCAGCACGCAGGTGCAGGTGGACGGCCGGGCCGCGAGCGCGGCGGACATCCAGGAGGGCGCGCAGGTCCAGGCCTCCTACCGCACCGACGCGAGCAGCGGCGAGCCGCAGGCCCTGCGCATCGAAGCCACGTCCCGCGCGCAGCCGGCCACGCCCGCCGCGCCGGAGAGCGGCGAGTCCTCGCCCGGCATGCCGCGGTAGAGAAAGACGCCGGACATGCCACGGCCCCGTGCCTTCGCGCTTCCCAACGCGAGGGTCCGGGGCCGTGAAGTGTCGCAGCCTTGAAGGCTTTGGCTTGCGCGTTACGCGGCCAGCTCGGCCTGGTCCAGACCGGCCTCGGCCATCAGGTTCGCCAGCTCCGCCTTCAGCTTGTCCTTGGCGCGGATCTCCAGCTGGCGGGCGCGCTCGCGGGAGAAGCCGAAGTGCTCGCCCAGCTCGCTCAGGGTCATCTCGGAGTCGCTCATCACGCGCTGCTCGATGATGAAGCGCTCGCGCGGATCCAGGCGCATCAGCGCGCGCTGCACCAGCGTGCGGGTGAGGCCCGCCTGCTGCCGGTCGGCGACCTCGTCCGCGTGGGAGGCGGCCTCCGACTCCACGAAGTCCAGGTGCGTGGCGTCGCCGTCCTCGCCCACCGGCGCGTCCAGGGACAGGTCCCGGCCGCCCATGCGCTGCTCCATCTCACGCACTTCCGTGGGCTTCACGTTCAGCTTCTTGGCGATCTCATCCGCGTTGACGATGTGGCCGCCCTCGCCGGCGCCCAGCTTCTCCAGCTCGCGGCGCGTGCGGGCCAAGCTGAAGAACAGCCGGCGCTGCGCCTGCGTCGTGCCCAGCTTCACCAGGCTCCAGTTGCGCAGCACGTAGTTCTGGATGTACGCGCGGATCCACCACACCGCGTAGGAGATGAGGCGGATGCCCTTCTCCGGGTCGAACTTCTGCACCGCCTTCATCAGACCGATGTTCGCCTCCTGGATGAGGTCGGACATCTTCAGGCCGTAGGAGCGGTACTCGTAGGCGACCTTCACCACGAAGCGCAGGTTGCTCGTCACCAGCCGGTGGCCCGCGGACAGGTCACCCGCGCGGAAGGCGCGCGACAGCGACTGCTCGTCCTGCGGGTTGAGCAGCGGGTACTGGTTGATCTCCGAGAGGTACGTGGAGAGCGAGTCAGCGGAAGAGAAGGAGTTGGAAGCCTGCATGGGGGTCTCTCTCGGGGAAGAGGGCGGGGTGTGTGACCGCCGTTTGCTGCGACGGGGAGACCTTTAGCAACGCACGGGCCAATGCCAGCCGACAGGCAACCTCAATGATTCCAGTGACTTGCGCGAAAGAGCTTCAATGCTTAGGGCGGAACCCGGCAGTTTTTACAGCGGGGGGTTTCGTCACTTCTTCCGGGTGCCCTGAAGGGAGGGTTGCCTGGCCTCCGACCCGGGCACAGGGCGGATCACATCCAGCAGGGATGTAGGCACGCCCCGGCCCCCACACCAGGGGAGCGGGGCGGCGGGTGTGCGGAAACGAGCGGTCGCGTCAGGTCAGCGCCTTGCGCAGCCGCTTGGGGATGGCCTCCGCGTGCCAGCGCTGCACCTCGCGGGCGATCTGCGCGGAGCGCTCCGCGCGCTCGTCCCGGGCCTGGGGCAGCAGCTTGCGCGCGGCCTTGCGCTGGCCGGGCGGGGCCTCCGCGGCGGCGCGCTCGAAGAGCTCCAGGCGCACGTCCGCGTCGTGCAGCTCTCCCAGGCCGTCTTGCAGGGGCACCAGGACCTCCAGCAGCGCGCCCACGGTGCGGCGGAAGGCGGGCTGGAAGATCTCCAATTCGTAGCGCAGCTTCTTCAGGTCCTTGCGCAGGGCGTGCGCGGACGCGGCGTCGGGCGCGTCCGCGTAGCGCTCCAGGCGCTTCTCCACGCGGCGCAGGCGCTGGCGCAGGTGGCTTCGCACGCGCTTGCCGGCGAAGCGGTGGGGGTCCTCCAGCGAGTCCAGCTTCTTCAGCAGGCGCGGCACGGTGCGCTCCGTCCAGCGCTCCAGCTCCGCGCGCAGCGCCTTCTCCTTGGCCTTCAGGCCGGACAGGTGGGACTGGCGCAGGCCGGCCAGCGCCTTGCCCGCGTCCTTCTTCCCCTTCGCGGCGGTGTCCAGCCACTGGTCCTGGACGTGCAGGTCGCGCACGCCGCCCAGCGCGTCCTGGAGGCGCTTCACGTCCGCCTCCAGCCGGGTGAGCTTGCCGGTGGCCTGGAACACCTGGAGCGCGGCGCGCAGGCGGCGGGTGGCCACGCGCATGTCGTGCACGCCGTCCTCGTCCAGCTCTGCGTCCAGCTGGCTCTCCGGGTGGCGCACGTCGCGAGCCGGCCGGCGAGGATGCGGCGGGCGGCGTCGCCCAGCGCGGTGTCGGGGCCCAGGCCCCGGATGGGAGTGGGAGGGGGCATGGCGCGTCAGTCCTCCTTCAGGGCGTACTGCTGGACCATGCGCTCGGCGGCGTCCGGGCCGTCCCAGCCGAGGACGCGCGCGTCCTTGTCCGCGAAGTGCACCACCGCGAGGAAGAAGTGCTCCAGCTCCTCGCGCTCGCGCTGGGACAGGTCCTGATAGGAATGGAGGTGGTCCGAGCGGGCGGCGTTCACCGGCACGAGCAGCACGCGGTCATTGCGCTCGCGCTCGCCGCTCTTCGCGTCCCGCTTCTTCTGGTCCACCTGGAGCACGCCCAGCGCGCGGCAGGGCAGCACCACCCCGGGCCAGGTGGGCACGTCCCAGTACACCAGCGCGTCCAGCGGATCCCCGTCCGGGCCCTTCGTGCTGGGGATGAAGCCCCAGTCGAACGGGTAGCGGAAGCCGCGGGTGAGCGGCCGGGACAGCGTGAAGGCCTGGAGCTTCGGGTCGTATTTGAGCTTCACCGTCGAACCGCGGGGCGACTCGACGACGACGTGCAACGCATCCTGTTCGCCGCGCAGCGGCAGGCGGGTGAAGTCGGTGGCCATGGACCCTCAGGCTGGGGTCGCCCTTCCTCCCGCGGCAAGTGCCACCGGGCCGGGAGTTTCACTCGCCAACCCTGGCGCGGCGTGCGTCGGTCAATGCAGGGGCCGGCCCAGGGGCAGCTCCGGCTGACGGCGCGCGACCAGCTTGCGCGTGGCGCGGGCCGCGGCCAGGCCCCCCAGCGTGTACCAGGCCACGGTGAGCAGGGACGTGGACGGACGGGCCTGGGAGGGGGCCCGGCCCAGCCCCAGCTTCGGGGGCAGCACCACCGCGCCCAGGCCCGCGAGCAGGCCCAGCGCCGCGCCGCGCAGGTAGGGACGCCTGGGACGTCCCAGCGCCACCAGCGAGAAGAAGAGGCCGTTGGACAGGAGGTCCCCCGCCAGCGTCTGGCGGTGCAGCCGGCGCCCCTTCGCGGGCTCGCCGCCGAAGAAGCGGATGCCCTTCTCCAGGGAGCGCATGCCCAGCACGTCCATGCGCGGCGGGTGCTTCAACACGCGGCGGGCGCTCTCGTGCACCAGCGTCAGCGCGGCGGCGCCGACGAGGCCGGGACCCAGGGCACGGAACACGATGCGGGGCGGAGCGAGCGGTTCGATCATGCCTTCCAAGCTAGGCACCGCGTCCCCGGGATTCCTTCCCGCGTGCGCCTGCCCGCCTGCCCGCCTGCCGGGGGCTCCGGTGTTCCCGCGCGTCAGGAGCTGCAGCTCACCACCAGGTGCCGTCCCCACGTGGGCGGAGCTTCCGCGTAGGCCTCCTGGCCGGGGTGCTCGTCGAAGGGCGCGGACACCAGCGCGAGCACGCGGTCCACCTCCGCGAAGTCCCCCTCCTGCGCGCGGGCGATGGCCTGCTGCGCCACCCAGTTGCGCAGGACGTACTTCGGGTTGACGCGGTCCAGGCGCGCGTGGCGCTCGCCGTCCACGCTCCCCTCCGACTCCAGCCGCTCGCGGTAGCGCGCGGCCCACGCGTCGAAGCCCTCCGGCGGCAGGAAGTGGTCGCGCAGGGCGTCGTTGCGCGCGCCCTCGCTGGAGTCGAACCGGTTCAGCGCGCGGAAGAAGCGCGTGTAGTCCACGTGCGAGCCGGCCATCAGCGCGAACAGGTCCTGCACCAGCTCGCGGTCCTCGTCGCGCGCTTGGGTCAGGCCCAGCTTCTCCCGCATGCGCGCGAGGAAGTGGCGGGCGAACGTGGGCTGGAAGAGGGCCAGCGTGGCGCGCGCTTCGTCCTCGGTGATGAGCGTGAGCAGCGCTTCACCCAGGCAGGCCAGGTTCCACAGCGCGACGCGCGGCTGCTGGTCGAACGCGTAGCGGCCCTGCGGGTCGGAGTGGTTGCAGATGAAGCCGGGGTCGAAGTCGTCCAGGAACCCGTAGGGCCCGTAGTCCAGCGTGAGCCCCAGGACGGACATGTTGTCGGTGTTCATCACGCCGTGCGCGAAGCCCACCGCCTGCCACCGCGCGACGAGCTGCGCGGTGCGCTCCATCACCTCCGCGAAGAAGCGCGCGTGCCTCCCCTCCTGGCCCGCGAGCTGGGGGAGGTGCCCGGCGATGACGTGGTCCGCGAGCGTGGCCACGTGGCCCGGCTGCTCGGTGTGGTGGAAGTACTCGAAGGTGCCGAAGCGCACGTGCGACGGGGCCAGGCGCACCAGCATGGCGCCGGTCTCCACGTCCTCGCGGTACACCGGCGTCTGGCTGCCCAGGATGCACAGCGCGCGGGTGGTGGGGATGCCCAGCGCGTGCAGGGCCTCGCCGGCCAGGTACTCGCGCACGGTGGAGCGCAGCACCGCGCGTCCGTCACCGCCGCGCGAGAAGGGCGTGGGCCCGCCGCCCTTCAAGTGCAGGTCCCACCTGCCGCCGTCCGGGGCGCGCACCTCGCCCAGGAGCAGCGCGCGGCCGTCCCCCAGGCGCGGCACGTACACGCCGAACTGGTGCCCCGCGTAGACCATGGCCAGCGGCTCCATGCCGGGCAGCGGCGTGGCTCCGCCGAACACGCGCGCGAACTCCGGGCGCGCGGCCTCTTCCGCGTCCAACCCCAGCAGCCGCAGCGCCGCCGGGTTCACGCTCACGGACGCGCGCGTCCGGGAAGGGCGCGGGGGCCACCCGGGCGGCGAACCCGGGGGGCAGGCGGGCGTAGGTGTTGTCGAAGACGAGCTGTTCGAGCGAGGCCATGGTCTGGAGGAACAAACGTCAGGGGATCTGCATGCCCCGCTGGACCGCGGGACGGCTGCCCACGCGGTGCAGGTACTGGGTGATGTTGTGCGTGTCGTTGAAGAGGTCCGGGAAGAAGTCCTTCGCGGTCTTCAGCCACGGGTACGTGGCGATGTCCGCGATGGAGTACGTGGTGGCCAGGTAGTCCCGCGACGCCAGCTGCCGGTCCACCACGCCCAGGAGGCGCCTGGCCTCCGTCTGGAAGCGGTCAATGGCATACGGGACCTTGGTGGAGGCGAAGTGCCCGAAGTGGTTGAGCTGGCCGAGCATGGGCCCCAGGCCGCCCATCTGGAACATCAGCCACTGCGTCACCTCCGCCTTGCCGCGCGGGTCGGTGGGCATCAGCGAGCCCGTCTTCTCCGCCAGGTACAGCAGGATGGCGCCGGACTCGAAGAGGGCCAGGGGCCGGCCTCCCGGCGCGTCGTGGTCCACGATGGCCGGAATCTTGTTGTTGGGGTTGATGGCCAGGAGCTCGGGCTTGAACTGGTCACCCTTCGTGATGTCCACCGCGTGCGTCTTGTACGGGATGCCCAGCTCCTCCAGGGCGATGGAGGCCTTGCGGCCGTTGGGGGTCTTGAACGTGTACAGGTCGATCATGCCTTCACTCCCGTGAGCTGTTCGCTCACCTGCCAGAGCCGCTCCGCGAGCGCGTCGTCCCGGGCGGCGGACGACGGCTTCGCCTTGCGGCATTTGATGAAGTACTCGCCGCTCACGCCCGCCACCTCCGGCGACGACGCCAGGTAGACCGACGTCCGCGCGCCCTTCTCCGGGGAGAGCATGAAGGGCGAGGCCAGCTTGATGAGGTGCTTGAAGAAGCCCTGGCTGTTGTGGCCGAAGCCCGTGGCCACCACGCCGGGGTGCAGCGCGTTCGCCGTCACCTGCGTGCCGGCCAGCCGCTTCGTCAGCCCGCGCGAGAAGAGGATGTTGGAGAGCTTGGCGTTGCCGTAGACGCGGATGCCCTCGTAGCGGCGCCGCTCCGTCTGCGGATCCTCCAGGAAGTCCTCGCGCGCCAGGCGGTGGCCTTCGGAGGACACGTTGATGATGCGCGCCGGTCCGCTCGCCACCAGCAGGTCGCGCAAGAGGTGCGTGAGGAGGAAGTGGGACAGGTGGTTCGTGGCGAACGTGGCCTCGTAGCCGTCCACCGTCACCTCGCGCCGGTCGATGATGAGGCCCGCGTTGTTGAGGAGCACGTCCAGCCGCGAGTGGCGGGCCTTGAACGCCCGGGCCAGGTCGCGCACGGACTGGAGGGAGGACAGGTCCGCGAGCAGCGACTCGACCTGGGCACCGGGGGCGGCCTCGCGCACCGCGGCGACCGCGGCCGCCGTGCGGGCCTCATCCCTGCCGGACAGCACCAGCGTGGCGCCGCGCCTGGCCAGCGCCTTCGCCGTCTCCTGGCCAATGCCGCCGGTGGCCCCGGTGATGAGGCACACCTTTCCGTCCAGACGGTCTTCCCGAAGCTCTGCCATGCGCCGCGTCCTCCTGGAATCCGGGGACGCGTTCTATACGCTCCACGCCTTCCCCGCGCAGGAGAACCTGCCCGGGGAGGGGGAGTTGTCCTGCATCAGGTGGTGACCTGGCTGATGTCCTCGGCGGGGCGGCCCCGGCGGTTGCCGCCCTTGGTGGGGAGGGTCATCCCCGCGCGCGCGTCGCCGTTGAGGTGGCTCTCCAGGAACCAGAGGTCCTCCTCCGTCTCCCCCAGGGTCTGGGTGAGGATGTCGGCGGTGACGGGGTCGCTCGCGTCCTCGGACTTGGTGATGCCGTCGCGGAGGCTGGCGGCGTAGCGGCCCACGCGCTCGACGAGCGCGCGGATGTGGGCCTCGCCGTCCACGGCCTGCAGGTCGTATTCGGGCAGCTGGCTGTTGTTGGTGGCCAGGCGGATGGTGCCCTGGGCGTAGCCGCCCAGCGCGCCCGCGCGCTCCGCGTAGGAGTCCGCGTGCTTGCGCGCATGCTTGGCCACTTCGTCGAAGAGCAGGTGCCGGCTGTAGAAGTGCGTGCCCCGGATGTTCCAGTGCGCCTGCTTCACCTGCCAGTGCAGGTCGATGGCGTTGGCGAGCAGCGTGTTGAGCATGTCGATGAGCTCTTCGCGCGCGTCCTGGGGAAGGTTCACGTGGCTGGTCGTGTACATGGTCCGGATCCCTCGTGGGTGGTGTGCGCGCGGCAGGCCGTCGGCATGACGTCTCGGCGCTTCCCACAGGGGTGGGATGCACGGGGCCCTTGGCCACGGCGCGGCGCGCGCCGCCTGGCCGCACGGCCGGCTCGAAGGGCAGGCGGCCGGGCTGCCCCGCGGCTCGGAGGTTCAGCCCGCGTCGGGGGCGGTCA
>NZ_JBKGHJ010000219.1:0-13441 GCF_046520365.1 Corallococcus sp. 4LFB | reverse complement strand
CCCTCGGGGACGCCGGTGCCGGAGGACGCGCGGGGCGAGGGCTCCGTGGAGGCCGGGGGGTCCGTCCGCGGCGGGTGAGCAGCGCGGTGGCGTGTCGGATCCGGGGCAGGAGCCTGATTCTGGGCGGGCGGCTTCGGGCGTCGGAACGGATCCGGGCAGTGGCTCCGGAGCAGGGCGCGGTCGCGGGGCCAGTGGCGACCCTTCGGATCCGGGCAGTGGCTCCGGAGCGGAGCGCGGTCGTGGGGCCAGTGGCGACCCTTCGGATCCGGGCAATGGCTCCGGCGCGGAGCTTGGCCGTGTGGCCAGTGGTGGTCCGTCGGATCCGGGGCAGGAGCCCGGTTCGGGACGGGGGCGCGCGGCGGGTGAGGGCGATTCGGACGCAGGCCAGGAGCCCGGTTCGGGACGCGGTGACGCTTGGGTCGCGGGCCCGGAGGGTTCTCCGGAGCAGGGCCGCGACGCGACGGACGGTGCGCCTTCGGATCCGGGTGCCAGCACGGGCGAGGGTGCCGACTCCGGCCGTGGGCGCAAGTCCGGGATGCTGGCGGACCTGCCGGACGCCCCTCCGGCGGACGAACCCGCTTCGCAGGGCGGGGGGCTGCTCGGAGACCTTCCTCCTCCGGAGGTGGCGCGGGCTCGCGCGGCGGTGCCGGTGACGCCGGCTCCGGTGGCGTCGGGTCCGGGCGGCAAGCGCTCGCTGCTGGACGACATCCCGGATGCGACGGAGCTGGCGGCGGCCGCGGCGCGCAACAAGGCGGCGGCGAACGCCAAGGACACGGAGGCGCTCGCGGCGAAGTACGAGCGCGAGATGCACGAGAAGATCGCCAAGGAGCGGGCGAAGCAGTCCTTCATCGAGCGCTATGGCGCGAAGACCGTGGCCCTCTTCGTGGCCCTCATCTTCCTGGGCGCGAGCGCCGGCTTCTTCATCCTCTACCGCTCCCGCCAGGGCGGCCAGACGCTGTCGGAGACGCTGGAGCTCGCGAAGCGCGCCATCGCGCAGGACACGGGGGCGTCACTGGATGAGGCGCTCCGGCAGCTGGACCGCGCGCGCGACATGGACGAAGCGAGCCCGGCCGCGTGGGCGCTCGCGGGCTACGCGCACGCGCTGCGCTACCTGGACCACGGCGCCAACGCCGACGACCGCCGGCTCGCGCTGGAGGCGCTGGAGAAGCCGGGCGTGAAGGAGGGCTTCAACGGCCTGGTGCTCGCCACCAACGCACTGGTCGCCGATGACCGGGGCCGCGAGCCCGCGCACCGCGCGCTGCTCGCCTCGCAGGACGACGTGACGGAGGTGCACGCGCTCGCGGGCAGCCTGCTCATCGCCGCCAAGGACGAGAAGAAGGCCCTGGACCGCTTCGACCGCGCGCTCAAGGCGTCGCCGGGCAACGTGCGCGCGCTGGTGGCGCTGGGCGACTACTACCTCGCCTCCGAGGACTTCCCGCAGGCGCTGGAGATGTTCAAGCGCGCGCGCGAGGTCTCCAAGGAGCACCCGGCCGCCCGCATCGGGATGGCCGAGAGCCGGCTCGCGCTGGAGCAGGACCTGGACGCGGCGCTGGCGGACGTGGCGCCGCTCGCGCAGGACCCGAAGCTGCCCCCCGCGCTCCAGCCCCGTCAGCACCTGGTGCACGGCGAGCTGCTGTCCGCGCTGGGCAGGTACGAGGAGGCGCGAGTCATGCTCTCCAAGGGCACGCAGGGGCCGCTGGCCATGGACTTCCAGCTGGCGCTCGGGGCCGCGGGCCGCGCGGCGGGCAAGCTGGAGGCCGCGCAGCAGGCCTACGAGGCCGCGCTGAAGCTGCAGCCCAAGAGCGAGGCCGCGAAGGAGGGCCTGGGGCGCACGCTGCTGGACCGCGACCGCGAGAAGGAAGCGCTGCAGCGGCTGGAGGCGGACGGCGGCCGCAAGGTGTCGCTGGTTCGCGGTGCCGCCTACGCGCGGCTGGGCGACTGGAAGCGCGCCCGCGTGGAGCTGGGCAAGACGCGCGTGAACGACCGCTATCCGCCGGAGGCCGTCGCGTGGCTCGCGCTGGCGGACGCGAACGAGGGCAACGGCGCCCAGGCGCGCGACGTGCTGGAGAAGGCGCTGGCCAAGAAGCCCCGCACGGACCTGCGCGTGGCGCTGGGACAGGTGTACTGGCGTGAGCGCGCGCTCGACAAGGCGCAGGCGCAGTTCGACGAGGCGCTGAAGGACCCGCGCGACTACGAGGGCGCGTGCTCGCTGGGGCGGCTGCTGCTGTCGCGCGGCCTGCCGGACATGGCGCTCAAGCCGCTGACGCAGGCGGTGGAGCGCAACGGCGCGCACGGCGAGGCGCGCGACGCCCTGGGCCGCACGCTGCTGGCGCTGGGCCGGACTCCGGAGGCGCTGAAGCAGTTCGAGGCGTGGCAGCTGGACAACCCGGGCAACGCGGCCGCGCAGAAGGGCTTCGCGCTGGCGCTGTACCAGTCCGGCCGCCTCAAGGAGGCGGAAGGGGCGTCCGGCCGCGCGGTGAAGCTGGCGCCGGAGGACGCGGAAGGGCAGCGGCTGCGTGCGGCGCTCCTGTTCGCCAACGGCGACGCGAGGGGCGGCTTCGCGGCGCTGGAGCGCGCCAACAGGCTGGACTCCAAGGACCCGGACACCTTCTGCGAAATCGCCCAGGCGTTCCTGCGCCAGGGGCAGGTGGAGAGCGCGGACGCCGCTTCGCGGCGCGCGGCGCGAAGGCCGGACGCGACGTGCGGCCGCGTGGGCGAGCTGTACACGCAGCTGCCGGGCGGCGGACGCGGCGCGGCGCGCACGCTGAAGGACCTGGCCGACAAGGCGCCCACCGTCTGGGACAAGGCCTTCGCCCAGGTGACGCTGGCGCGCGTGCTGCTGGGCGCCGGGGCCGTGAAGGAGGCCCGCGCGGCGGCGGACGAGGCCGTGAAGCTGGCTCCGTACAACGGGCGCGCGTACCTGGCCCTGGGGCTGGTGGCCTTCAAGCAGCGGCAGGAGGCCCCCGCGCGCGAGGCGCTGGCCAAGGCCGTGGAGCTGGAGCCCACGGACGGCCTGGCGCACCTGGCGCTGGCGGACGTGCTGGTGCGCGAGTCCTCGGAGCTGCCCCGGGCGGTGGAGGCCTACGAGGCCTTCCTGAAGCTGGCCGGGGGGGCGCCGGAGGCAAACCGGGTGAAGAAGGCCCTTCCGCTCCTCAAGCGCCGGGCATCGCGCTAGCGTGGTGGACGTGAGCGAGCAGCGGCCCCCGTCCTCCCCCCTGCTGAAGGTCATGTGGGGCAACGCCTTCCTGCTGTCGGTGCTCTACCTGCTGACGGGCATCGTCGTGGAGTCCATCCGGCGGCGGTACCACGCGCCCTTCTTCGAGCGGCTCTCCATGGCGCTCGACTCGCTGCCGGCGCGGGCGCTGGAGCTGGTGCACGCGATGGAGCCGCTGCGCGGCGCGTACTTCACCGGCCGCATCTCCGACCTGGGCGTGCGCGTCGTCTTCGGCATCGTCACCGTGGCGGTCATCTTCCTGCTCGCCCTGGTGGTGGGCGCCATCATGGCCGTGCTGCGGTGGGCGCTCCTGCGCGCCAGCCGCGGTGGGAACGGCCCTCCTCCCGGCAACGGCTAGCGGCGCGACTTCGCCTTGCGGATGCGGGGGGCCACGGGCGCCGCCTGCGGCTCGTGGCCCGCCGCGCGCGCCATCAGGCAGATGTCCACCACCTTGGGGCCGAAGCGCTCCCAGCGGCTCTCCCCGGTGCCCTTCACCGCGAGGAAGGACTCGCGGTCCACCGGCAGCGCGGCGGCCAGCCCCAGCAGCGTCGCGTCGTTGAAGATGATGAAGGGCGCGATGCCCAGGTCCCTGGCCAGGTCCTTGCGCCAGCGGCGCAGCTCCGTGGACGCAAGCTCGCTGTACACCCTCACCGGCGCCCCGGACGCGGCGGCGCGGAGCGCGAGGCGGAGCCGGAGGGCTTGGGCATCATGCTGCCCGCGCACCGGTCGCACTTGCCGCACACCGCCGCCGCGTCCGCCTGCCCGAAGTAGCGCAGGATGAACGCGCGCCGGCACGTCGGCGTGTACGCGTAGTCCGCCATCCGCTTGAGCATCAGCCGGTTGAGCCGCTCCTGCTCGCGCACCCGGGAGAGGTCCACCGTCAGCTCGCGGAACGGCACGCGCTCCAGCGCGCGGATGGAGCGCCCCGCGAACGGCTTGCGCACCCGCACCACGCCCGACTTCTCCAGGAGGCCCAGCGCGTGCCGCACGTCGTCCTCCGTCAGCCCGGTGCGCCGCGCGAGGATGGGCAGCTCCGTGGTGGCCTGCCGCCCCACGGGGAAGGTCTCCAAGAGCGAGCGGAGCAGCCGCTGCGACTCCGCCGCGTGCGGATGCGCGCTGGCTGCCTTGTCCGTCAACGTGATGCCGTACTCGCCCTCACCCCGGCCGCCACGCTCCAGCTTGCCCTCGCGCTCGAAAATCTTGAGGGCGGCGGAGACCTCGAACTCGCTGGCGCCCACCATGCCCGCGAGCGCGTGCACGCCCCGGTCGAACTCCTCCACGGCCTGGAGCTGCGCCCAGACGTCCGACAGCACGGCCTCGGACGGGTGGCTGCTCTCGATGAGGCGCTCCTGCGTGTACACGTCCGCGTGGTTGAACAGGAGCACCGCCGTGGCGGGGTTGCCGTCGCGGCCCGCGCGGCCAATCTCCTGGTAGTATGCCTCCACCGCCCGGGGGATGTTGGCGTGCGCGACGAAGCGGATGTCCGGCTTGTCGATGCCCATGCCGAAGGCGTTGGTGGCCACCGCCACCGCCTCCTTCGAGGACATGAAGGCCTCCTGCGCGCGGCGGCGGGCGTCGTCCTCCATGCCCGCGTGGTACAGCACCGCGTTCAGCTTGCGCGTGACGAGCGCGGAGTGCATCCCTTCCGCCGCCTTGCGCGTGGAGCAGTAGATGATGCCGCTGCCGCCCTTGGCCGCCAGGCTCGCGCACGCGTCCCGGCGCTCCTCGTCCCCGCTGACGTTCACCACGTCCAGGAAGAGGTTGGGCCGGTCGAACCCCTGGGCGAACACCGCCGGGTCCTTCATCAACAGCACGCGGACGATGTCCTCGCGCACCTCCGGCGTCGCCGTGGCGGTGAGGGCCACCGTGCGCGGGGGGCGCAGCCGCTTTCGCACCTGGCCCAGCAGCGCGTAGTCCGGCCGGAAGTCGTGGCCCCACTGGGAGATGCAGTGCGCCTCGTCCACGGCGAGCAGCTCCACGCCCAGCCCGGACACCAGCTCCAGGAAGCTTCCGCTGCGGAAGCGCTCCGGCGCCACGTAGAGCAGCTTGTACTCGCGGGCGCGCAGCTTGCGCAGGCGGTCCGCCCGCTCCACGTCCGACAGGGACGAGTTGATGTACGTGGCCGGGATGCCCTTCGCGGTGAGCTGCTCCACCTGGTCCTTCATCAGCGCGATGAGCGGCGACACCACCAGCGTGATGCCCGGCAGGAGCAGCGCCGGGAGCTGGTAGCACAGGCTCTTGCCCGCGCCCGTGGGCATCACCACCACGGTGTTGCGGCCGCTGAGGACGGAGCTGATGACGGGCGCCTGGCCGGGGCGGAACTCCGACAGGCCGAAGTGCCGCACCAGTCCCCGCTGGGCATCTTCGAGGAAGGGCAGGGACTCCGTCATCGCGCGCATGTTCACCATCCTGGATCGGCCGTCAACGCCAATCCCCTCCGTGGCACCGGTGCCCCCACCTCACAGCTCGAGCCCCGGAGGAAGGGGAACCGCCAGCGCGGCCCGTTTCCGCGCCACCTCCTGGCGCAGCGCCTCCGTCCGCTCCAGGTCCAGGCGGCCGTCCACGACGACGTCCCCCTCGCGCGCGCCCGGCGGCAGCCGCCAGCGCTCCACCGTGCACGCCTGCCCTCCGTCGGTCCGCACCACCTGGGCCCGCGTTTCCTCCAGCACCTCCACCCGCACGGGGCTGGTCCCCAGCGCCAGCAGCACGCCCGCCCCCATCACCAGCCCCCGCCCGTGACGCACTTGCGCCGCCCCTCCCGCTCGCTGTCCGGCAGGATGCCCCGCTCCAGCATCGACACGAACGCGCTGTCCCCCACGACGACGTGGTCCAGGAGCTTCACGCCCAGCAGCCCCGCCGCCCGCGCCAGGTGCTCCGTGAGCCCCACGTCCTGGACGCTGGGCTCCGGGTCCCCCGAAGGGTGGTTGTGCGCGAACACGATGGCCGTGGCCCGCGAGGCGAGCACCGCGGCGAACACCTCGCGCGGATCCACCGGGCACGCGCTCAGCGTTCCTTCCGCCACCCGGGCGTCGTGCACCAGCACGTTGCGCGGGTTGAAGCACAGCACGTGGAACACCTCGCGCCTCAGCGCGCCCAGCGTGGGCGCCAGGTACGCGTGCACCTCCTTCGGCGTGCGCAGCCGGGGCCGCTTCTCCGCGGAGCGCTGCGCGCGCGGCCCAGCTCCAGCGCCGCCAGCAGCCGCGACGTGCGCGCCGGCCCCACGCCCCTCCGTGCGCACAGCACGCGCGGATCCTCCTGCACCAGCGCCTTGAGCCCGCCCCTCGCCACGCCGTCCGCCGCGTCCCCCAACCCCTCCGTCCACAGGAGCCCCAGGAGCTCCAGGTCGGTGAGGGCCTCCGCGCCCAGCCGGAAGAGGCGCTCTCGCGCATCCCCCAACGCCGAGCCGCGCGCCCTCACCGACCTGCCATTCGTGGCTTCCCCTTCGCCCGGCTCCGCCCACGCCTCTCCGCCCTGTTCCATCCCGCCTCCCTCCACGCGGCGTGGGCCTGAGCAAGGCACGTGCCTTCGGGGTCCACTCCCGGACACCGCTGGCGCGCCCGTCCAGCCACGCGTGAAGCGGCCCGGTGGCGGGACGGACAGCGATGCTCCACCCGCACTCCTGACGTGCGAGGAGCCAAGAAGCGCGGCGGGCGGCTAGAAGCGGGAGATGGCGAAGAAGCCCTTGATCTTCTCGTTCGTCTCTCGAAGCCGCTCGCTCAGCGTGCGGACGAACGTCCATAGGAGGACGTAGGCCAAGTCCTTGTCCGTGAACATCAGCTGGTCCAGCTTCGCGCGCTCGATGACCCACACCGTGCACGAGGTGTGGGCGATGGCGTCCGCGGAGCGGGGCGAATCCTCGATGACCGCCATCTCTCCGAAATACTGGCCGGGTTCGAGGATGGCGAGCGCCTCCTCCCCGATGCCCGGCACGGATTTGGAAATGCGCACCTTGCCGTCGGCGAGGATGAACATGTCCTGGCCGGTGTCGCCCTCGCGGAAGATGAAATCCCCGGCGGGGTGGGTCCGGGACCGGGCAATCCGGGCGACCTTGGCGAGCTGGCCCTGGGTCAATCCCTCGAAGAGCGCAACCTTCTTGAGGACAGCGGCATCCATGGGGTCCAGGTTCGTATCATGGCCAGGACGGCGGCGTCTGTTACCGTCCGGCCCCGTCAACGTATGAGCGCAGGAGGCGCCGTGTCGCAGGACAAGATCCAGAAGGTCACCATCATCGGCTCGGGCCCGGCGGGCTACACCGCCGCCATCTACGCGGCGCGCGCCAACCTGGAGCCCGTGGTGTTCGCTGGCGGCCCCACCCTGGAGCACCCCCAGCGCGTCCCGGGCGGCCAGCTCATGGTCACCACCGACGTGGAGAACTACCCCGGCTTCCCGGAGGGCATCACCGGTCCGGAGCTGATGGAGCGCTTCCAGAAGCAGGCGGAGCGCTTCAACACCGTCATCCACATGGAGAACATCACCAAGGTGGACTTCTCCCAGCGGCCCTTCCTGCTGGAGAGCGAGAGCGGCATCCAGGTGCGCTCGGAGACGGTCATCATCTCCACGGGCGCCACGGCCAAGTGGCTGGGCGTCAAGGGCGAGGACACCTACAAGAACCGCGGCGTGTCCGCGTGCGCCACCTGCGACGGCGCCTTCTACAAGAAGCAGGACGTGCTGGTGGTGGGCGGCGGCGACACGGCCATGGAAGAGGCCACGTACCTGGCGAAGATCGTCAACCACGTCACGCTCATCCACCGCCGCGACTCGCTGCGCGCGTCCAAGGTGATGCAGGAGCGCGCGCTCAACAACCCGAAGATCTCCTTCATGTGGAACTCCGCCGTGGAGGAGGTGGTGGGCGACGCGAAGGGGATGACGGGCGCCGTGGTGCGCAACCTCAAGACGGGGGACAGCCAGCTCGTGAACGCGCACGGCCTGTTCGTCGCCATCGGCCACACGCCGAACACGGAGCTGTTCCAGGGCATCCTGGAGACGCACCAGGGCGGCTACCTGAAGACGATTCCGGGCAGCACGCGCACCAACATCGAGGGCGTGTTCGCCTGCGGCGACGTGCAGGACAGCTACTACCGCCAGGCCATCACCGCGGCGGGCACCGGCTGCATGGCCGCCATCGACGCGGAGCGCTGGCTCATCGAGCACGGCGAGTAGGCCCCTCCTTTTCCTTTCCGTCCTGAGCGAGACGACACGCGCATGAGCACGAAGCAGAAGACGGTGGCGGTGCACGCGGGCTCCCGGCTCACCGGGAGCAAGGCCGTGCCCGTCATCCCGCCCATCTTCCCGGCGGCGGTGAACTGGTTCGACAGCAGCGACGACCTGTCCGACGCGCTGGACGGAAAGGACTACGCCTACGCCCGCATCAGCGCGCCCAACTCCGCGCTGCTGGAGGAGGCGGTGGCGGCGCTGGAGGGCGCGGAGGCCTGCGTCGCCTACGCCAGCGGCATGGCCGCGCTGCGCTCGCTGTTCGACGCGCAGCCGTGGAAGGCCGGGGACGTGCTGGTGATGCCCTCGGACGGCTACGGCGTCACCCGGGCGCTCTACAAGAACCTGTGCGCCCGCTGGGGCGTGGAGCTGCGGCCGCTCGACCAGACGGACGCGGACGCGCCCGCGCGCATCCGGGAGTGGCGCCCGCGCCTGGTGCTGGCGGAGAGCATCTCCAATCCGCTGCTGCGCGTGCCGGACCTCCGCGCGCTCGCGGAGGCGTGCCGGGACGCGGGGGCGGTGTTCGCGGTGGACGCGACCTTTCCGTCCCCCTTCGGCCAGCGCGCGCTGGAGCTGGGCGCGGACTACGCGGTGCAGTCCACCAGCAAGTGGCTCAACGGCCACAGCGACGCGCTGGGCGGCACGGTCAGCGGTTCCAGGGCGCGCATCGACCCGCTGCGGTCGGCGCGCATCCTGTCCGGCGACGTGCTGGGCCCCTTCGAGGCGTGGCTCACGCTGCGCGGCCTGCGCACGCTGCCCGTCCGCATGAAGGCCCACAACGAGCACGCCGCCCACGTGGCGAAGCGGCTGTCGGACTCGCCGCTGCTGGAGCGGGTCATCTACCCGGGTCTTTCTTCCCACCCGGACCACGCGGTGGCGGCGCGGGTGCTGGAGGGCGGCTTCGGGCCCATGGTGGCGTTTGAAATCAAGGGCGCGGGGCAGAAGGAAGGCGACCGGTTCCTGGAGGCGCTGCGGGTGGCCAAGCCCGGGCCTTCGCTGGGAGACGTGGGCACGCTGGTGATGCACGCGGCCAGCGCCAGCGCCCGCCGGATGACGCCCCAGGAGCGCGCGCAGGCGGGCATCCGCGACAGCCTCATCCGCGTGTCCGTGGGGCTGGAGGATCCGGACGACGTGGCGGACGACCTGCTCGCCGCGGTGGCGAAGGGGGCCGGCCGGTGAAGATGGTGGACGTCGGCGACAAGCCGAAGACGGAGCGCGTGGCGGTGGCCACCGCGCGCCTCAGGATGCTGCCCGCGACGCGCGAGCGCATCCTGGCGGGGAAGGTGGAGAAGGGGGACGTGCTCGCGGCGGCGCGGCTCGCCGGCATCATGGCCGCCAAGCGCACCCCGGACTTCGTGCCCCTGTGCCACCCCATCGCGCTCGCGGGCGTGGACGTGACGCTCGCGCCCGTGGGCGAAGGGCTGGAGATCCGCGCGCGGGTGAAGACGGTGGACCGCACGGGCGTGGAGATGGAGGCGCTCACGGCCGCGTGCGCGGCGGCGCTCACCGTCTATGACATGTGCAAGAGCGTGGACCGGGGCATGGTCATCGAAGCGGTGCAGCTGGACCACAAGTCCGGCGGCCGCTCCGGCACGTGGGAGCGCGAGGAAAAGGCCGCGTCGCCCAGGCCCGCCGCCGCGCCGAAGTCCCGCCGCAAGACGTCCCGGCCCCGCGCCGCGCGGTGAGGCTCAGGGCGCGGCCTGGCGCTTCGCTTCCGCGCGCAGCCGCTCCAGGAAGAAGGCCACCACCACCAGCGAGTGCGTGATGTGGCCTTCCAGGATGAGCCGGGGCAGGTCCGCTCTCGGGTACAGCTCCACGGCGATGTCCTCGCCGTCGTCCGGGTTCCCGTCGCTCACGCGCTCGCAGTCGAGCGCCAGGTAGCTGAAGCAGCGGTTGGACTGGAAGGCCGGGTTGGGGTGCACCTCGCCCAGCGGCTCCAGCCGTCCGGCGCGGTAGCCCGTCTCCTCCTCCAGCTCGCGCGCGGCGGCCGTGGCCGGATCCTCTCCCGGGTCGATGACGCCGCCCGGCACCTCCAGCGTCGGCGCGTCGATGCCGAAGCGGAACTGGCGCACCATCACCAGCTCGTCCTGCTTCGTCACCGCGATGACGTTCACCCAGTCCGCGCACTCCAGCCGCACGCGCCCGTGCTCCAGGTTCGTGCGGGGGTCGGCCACCACGTCCTCGCGCACCTGCACCACCGTGAAGTCGTGCACCAGGCCGCGGCGCAGGCGCGGCCAGGGCTTCACCTTCGACTTGGGCGATTCAGGCGCGGACGCCATGCGGGGGTTCCCTTTCAGTTGAGCAGCTCGGCCCGCTCGCGCAGCTCCCGCGCGGACAGCTCCAGGCGCTCGCGGTCCGGCGCGTCCGGCGACAGCTCCAGGCAGCGCTCCACGTCCTTCAGCGCCGCGCGGAAGGCGCCCATCGTGGTGAGCAGCGACGCGCGCGTGCGCAGTTCGCCCGGGTGGTCCGGGGCCAGTAGCAACAGCAGGTCCACCACCGCCAGCCCGTGCTGGCTGTCGTCGCGCCCCAGGTACACGCGGCGCAGGTTGGACAGCATGCGGTACGCGATGAGCTCCACCGGCGCGGGCGCGAGCATCGCCCGGTCGAACTTGAGCTGCGGCGCCACGCGCTTGAGCAATTCCTCGCAGCCGTGCTCCGTGAGGATGTCGCCGTGGTGGAAGGGGTCCATCACCAGCTTGTGGTCGCCCGCGTCGCACGCCACCAGGAAGTGGCCGGGGAAGGGGACGCCGTACAGCGGGATGCCCGCGCGGCGCGCGACCTCCAGGTAGAGCACGGAAAGCGTTATCGGCAGCCCCACCTTCCGCTCCAGCACCCGGTCCAGGAAGCTGTTGTCCGGCGAGTGGTAGTCGTCCTCGTTGCCCCGGAAGCCCTCGATGTCCGCCAGCACGTGGCGCAGGGCGCGCAGCGGGGCCAGGGCCTCGCCCTTCTCTCGCAGCCGCTCCGCCTCCAGCTGCACCCTCGCGGCCAGCGCGTCCAGCGTGTGCAGACACGCCGGGGCGTCCAGGTCCTCACGGCCCAGCGTGGCGATGGCCAGGGCCGCCAGGTCCAGCCGGGGCGGGTCCGCGGCCAGGGAAGACACCAGCCGCTCGCGCGCCAGGGGCGGGCCGAATCCAGAGGGAAAACTCACGGTGCGCACCTGTAACCCACGGAAGCTCCTCACGGCAAAGGCAGGCGGCCGAGCGTCAGGCGCCCGGCGGTGCCGCGGGCAGGCGGCCCTTGATTTCCGCCCGGATGGCCATGTGCGCGGAAATCAGCCCGGCCAGGATGCCGTCCTCGAACTCGAAGGAGGGGTGCTCCTTGAGCTCGGGGAAGTCGTGCGGGTTGCGCAGCTCCTCCGGCCCGATGTTGGGCACCGCCTCGCGCGCCAGCCGCAGCACCTTCGCCTGCTGCTGGGCAATCATCCGCTCGTAGAGGGGAGAGGCCAGGGCCAGGAACTCGTTCGCCGTCTCTTCCGTCATGGTGTGTGCCTCTAACCTCACTCTTGGGCGATGTCCCACTTCATGCGTCGGTAGGTGTAACGGAAGGCCTCGGCGTTCGCTTCGACGGCGTCCCCCGTGGCCTCCCGCCCGTCCAGGAAGGCGACGAAGTCGAACTGCCGGCCGGGCTGGCCGTATTCAGCGTCGAACACGCGCACGAGCTCGTTCGCCGGCAGCGTCCTGCGCCCCGCCACGCTCACCAGGGGGATGTCCAGGCCCTTCATGTCCTTTGACGGGGCGTAGGACTTCCACACCAGCTCCGTGCACACCAGCGACTGGTCCGAGAAGAAGTCGAAGTTGAAGTCGTACGGCCGGCCCTGGAAGGTGAAGGCGCGCAGGATGGCGCGGGCCTTGTCCACCTGGGACACCCGGGGCCGCAGCACGCCCAGGTAGTCCACGTGCATGCCGTGCTCCACGCCGGTGAAGCTCACGCCCTCGCTGATGGATTCGATGATGCGCACGGGGTCTCCGTGCGCGTCCTTGCCGGTGTACTCGGCCCACTTCGCGGGGAACGCCTTCGCCAGGTGGCCGGTGAACGTCTCCGGGTGGCCGGGCAGCGTGGCCACCCAGGCCTTCACCTCCGGGTCCGCGTCGAACGCCAGGGCCAGTTCCCGCGCGGTGCCCAGGTACAGCTCCGCGTGCGGCCAGAAGCCCGGCAGGCCGATGTTGGACAGGAACCAGTTCTGCCGCGCCACCATCACGTCGCCTGGGGCCATGCGCGGCAGGAGCGCCAGCGTCTGCTCCCGGGAGATGAGCGGCCGGCCCGAGCGGTGCACGCGCGTGTCGCCCATCCACTCGGCCACCGTCTTCTGCAGCGGGAACACCGCCCGCGCCGTCGTGTCCTGGGTGAGGTCCGCGGCGGCCCTGGCGAAGAGCACCGGGCCGCGCTTCAGCAGCCGCGTCCGGGCCGCCCTGCTGTCCTCCCGCATGGCCTGGAAGAGCGCGGGGACGCCGGGCTCGCCCAGCAGGCCGGACTTCGCCAGCACCGGGTGCAGCGTCGCGCGGTAGCCGTCGCCCGTGAAGAGCTGCGTGCTGGTGCCCACGTGGACGACCTTCTCCTTGAAGCGGCTGAAGGCCCGCGCGGGCAGGCCGTACGCGGGGCCGGGCTCGTCCAGCAGCACCTCCAGCTGCGCCTGTCCCCCGGCGAGGTCCGCGAAGGCCATGCCCTGCGCCAGCTCCGCCGCGAGCGCCGCGTGGGTGAGGAGGAAGCCCCAGGCGTGCTTCTTCGGCTGGGTGAGGGCGGGCACCTTGAGGAAGTCCCAGTAGCGCTGGCGCACCACCTCCGTGGAGACGAAGCAGTCGAAGAAGGCGGCCCAGGTGGACACCAGCAGCTGCTTCTCGTCCGGGGTGTACGGCACGTCCTTGTCGCGCCGGTACAGCGCCCTGGCGCGGAACGCCTCCTGCCGCAGGCGGCGCAGCCCATTGGTGCCCTGGCGCAGCAGCTCCAGGTCGCGGCGGGCCTGGGCGACGAAGGCCGCGTCGTCCAGCGCGTAGACGTCGCGCGGGGCCTGGAGGGCGG